>JBAXTR010000212.1:0-4074 GCA_037130095.1 Methanomicrobiales archaeon | reverse complement strand
CCCTGCCCGGTACGCCTTTGCCACCATACCGGCAGGTAATCGTCCGGTGCAGACCATGAAACACTGTGAGAGGTCAACACCCTCGATTAATGCCCTGCCTACCGCTTTATCAACCGAATTATGCCGTCCCATATCCTCCATCGCGGATTTGATTTCACCATGTTCATCAAGAATCACGGTGCAGTGAGTACCCCCGGTAATTCTCCATGTCTTTGCGAGGTGCTGTATTTTGATCATCGCGTCAAATATCGTTTGTAAATCTACACTATAACCATCAGGGAGTGGTTTTGTCAAAGATTCCCAGGTCGTTTTTACACCAACACACCCGGAACTCCGGATTTCTGTAGTGCGTGAAGATGCATCGGATGCCGGGTTATCCGTGGTTACAAAGATATCAGGATGTGCGACAGTGACACTGGTGATATCATTAATTGAAGGGACAAGGCCCTCACAGATGCAATATCCATAGGCATAGGCATTCAGGTCTTTCGGTGTGAGGGTCAGGCTGGCGACACGGGTCCCGTTAAGTAACAGATTGACGCTATCCTCCACAGATACCTCAACCCATGTTTTTTCAACGCCATGCTCTGTGATATCGACAATTTCATATTCGCGTGTCACTGCGTCTTTTTTAAGCTCATTCAGGCTTGAAGATTGGTTAAACGAATTTTCCATTGCAGACCTCTTACCAGGGGATACGGTGGATTTGAGATGTTTTCAGTAGTCAACGAATATAACCGTCGAATAATCCACATTTGAAGATTTTATTATATGTACTTTGAATGAAAATAAAAGTTATTTACTATACTTTCGCCACCCGGACGACTATTTCGGGATACAGATTTTTCAATATGGTAATTAATATTAGTGAAAAATAGAAAAATATTTAGTATATTAGATTAACATATGGATCGGGCACTCACTCGTGAACTGCAAAGGTCATAGGAAGAAGTACGATCACACATCTTCGTTGAATAATCATGATGAGAGGTGATCTGGTCAGATTTGATCATATCACGCCCAAATATACAGCTTTCAATCTTCAGGAAACAAATGTCAAGCCAGGGACAACCCATATCTCCAGGGGGGGTCCGTGAGGAAGGAACTTCATATGGGGTCCTTCCTCGTAAAAGCTATACAATACTACGGTTGCGGTTCAAAATACTCCAAACACCCAGTACCGTTTCCAACTATCCTGACCAGGATCATATTAACGTAGAAGGCCGGCAAAAAACACTGTACATACATGAAATCCGTATTCGAAAATCCCGTTCCACCCTATCCTGGCTGGGTGAGACACGAGTACCGCTTATCCCGCCCCGTAACACCGGACGATGTTGCGGCTTTTCTGGGTAACGAGGAATTATATGTACGGGACACAGCCGCCGGGCAGGTGAATATCATTCACAAGTATGGTCTTGTCGAACTCCATTTTATGATCGGCGAGTCACATATTGAAGTCTGGTTCAACCCGGAGAGTGGAGCTTATCCATCAGAATACCTGGATGCCCTTCTCATGTCGCGGTTTAATTAGAACAAAATGCGTGTTTAATAAAAAACGAGGATTAATCGATCCCTACCATCACTTCTGATGCCTTCATGACTGCGTAGACCTTCGATCCTTCCTTCAGGTTCATTGTTTCCGCAGAATGGGTCGTAATGGATGAGACAATTTCATTGCCACCCGCAATAGTTATGACAACTTCTGTACTTACCGGGCCTTTCTTGATCATCTTAACGGTTCCGGGTATCTGGTTTCGTGCACTGATCTTCACGGTTTTCACCACGCATACTTGATGATGGCGATATTTATACGTATCAATAGGGGAAGGAAAAATGGGGATAAAGGGTTTATTTCACATAATCTGCGAGATCTGTGAGATCCACGGGATTCTACCAGTGAATTACATTTCAGCGGTTCTCCAAATCCCACCTATTGAAAAAAAGTTTACTTATTATAATTAACATTTTGAATAATAAACAATAAATGTTTTAACCTCTCCCCACCCATGAATTCAATGATATTTATGAGAATTCAGAAAGACAAACTGCTGATTGGCATCTCTATTTGCATCATCCTCTCCATTGCGCTTACATTTGCGGGGTGTACATCTACCACACCAACACAGGTAACAACAACTCCCACGCCAACAACCGTCGTAACGACCTCTCCATCTACACCCATCGTAACTGCAGTGCCTGCAACACAGGCAGCCCAAATAACCCTTATTGCATTCACTGCAGCATCGTTAACTGGTGCATCGGATAAGATAGGTCCGGCATTTTCTAACACTTCACCGGGTACTACCGTCAAATTCAATCTTGATGGGACACAGGTCCTGAAACAACAGGTCGAACAGGGCGCCAATGCAGATATTTTCATCTCTGCCAGTAACACCTACACAAACGGCCTGAAAGGTGAAGGGTACCTCATTAACAGCACGGTCAAAAACCTGACATCGAATTATATTATCGTAATAATTCCCGCAGGGAACCCGGGGAACATTAAATCGCTGGCTGATCTCGGTACACCCGGGAAGCGTATTGCGATGGGGACTCCTGAAGTCCCGGTTGGTGTGAATACACGCCAGGTCATTAACAAACTCGCCAACAGCACCTACAATAAAACATGGCAGGAAAACCTCAACAAAAACGTGAAAACCCTGGAAACCACTGAACCCGGTGTAGTTACCAAGGTAGCTCTGGGAGAGGTAGACGCAGGATTTGTTTACGAGTCCTCGTATAAGGCAGCGAAAAACGGGACCCTGAATGCGATTAATATTCCGGGAAAGGATAATGTCCTCCAGGTCTATACCATCGGAATCCTCAATTCGACATCAGATAAGGCAGCTGCCCAGAAGTTCGAGGATTTCATGCTTTCGATTGATGGCCAGAAGATCCTGTCTGATTTCGGGTTCCGTCCATACGGGTCCTGATTGGGATCACATTTCCATTATTTTTAATTTTACTGAACCCTTTATAGATGGGATACGACTTATCCATGGTAACGCATTTCCGGATATCAAAATCATTGGCTCTTGTTGTCGCCTTTATTAGTATAGGTCTGGTTGCAGCGTATCTTGCACTTCCAATTCTCGCCCTGTTCTTTCATTCCAATCCTGAGATGTTCATTTCATCTCTGACTGAACCAAAAGTGATAGATGCATTGGTACTGAGCATGCTCACTTCAACGATAGCCATGATCGTAATTGTTATTGTCGGGACACCCGCGGCCTATTTTCATTCCCGGATGGATTACCCGGGCAAAAGTGTTGTCGATATACTTATCGACCTCCCCCTGGTCCTTCCCCCGGCAGTTGCCGGCCTGGCGTTACTGCTCATGTACGGGCGGATGGGTTTGTTTGGCCAGTACCTGCATATGTTCGGGATCGATATCGCCTTCACGATAATTGCCGTCATTATGGCCCAGATTTTCGTAGCTTCACCGTTTTACCTCAGGCAGGCGAAAGCCCTCTTCGGTCAGCTTGACCCGGCCTACGAGCAGACGGCAAGGTCACTCGGTGCCTCACCACTTTTCGTGTTCTCAACGATCGTTCTCCCTCTCACATTTGAAGGCCTCCTTTCAGGGTTAGTGATGACATTTGCACGTGCACTCGGTGAATTCGGGGCAACGATCATGGTAGCCGGTAACCTGCCCGGGGTCACGCAGACAATGCCTCTTGCAATTTACGGGGCAATGCAGGGAGATTTCAATACAGCAATAACAATCTCCATACTCCTTGTGTTGATTTCATTCGGGATCATGGCCGTTATCAGTATCCTTACGAAAAGGAGGGGCCTGATTGCTTAATCTATCATTAACCCGGCATTTGAGAGATTTTGAACTTTCGGTGAACCTTACTGTTAAACCAGGGGAGTTCCTCATCCTTACCGGAAATAACGGGGCAGGGAAATCTACCATATTAAACATGGTAGCAGGCTTTATGACCCCGGATCAAGGGAATATCAGGGTAAATGGAAAAACAATGTTCGATGCAGCCAGTGGCATCGATATTCCCCCGGAAGAACGCCAGATAGGCTATGTTTTTCAGAACTCTGCTGTTTTTCCCCACC
>JBAXTR010000211.1:0-4144 GCA_037130095.1 Methanomicrobiales archaeon | reverse complement strand
ATCATATACTCTCGCATATATGCATCCGGCATGTGCGCAGGGTGAAAGTGAAAAATCCACGTTACCTGGAGAACTGTACCCGCAGTGCAATCGTCCCCGGATAGTCCGGGATCGAACGTCAGAGGGAGGGACCGTGATGGCCCTGCATGGAAGGCCGTGCTGAATCAAGTTGTTCTTTCAGCCGGTGGCATCGCGTGAGTACTTTTTCCGGGGAAAGTTCTACAGCTTCAATGGTTTCCGGTGTAATGGTATGTCCTGTAAGGATGCCGGTAACGCGGACTTCACGTCCATGGGGGTGTTCTCCCTCGATAAGGTACGAGGTAGTACCGTCATCGATGAATGTGCCTCTCCAGTCAGCCAGGATCGTCCCCTGGACTTCTATCGGCTGTCCGACTACGTTTGTCTCTACAGATATGGAACTAGCCCGGCTAACACTTAATTCGCGCTCGCCAGTCCGGCCAACCCTGGCGGTGGCGTTAAAAATCGTGATGGTGTCCTCTTCAAAATAATGTCGTGCTGCCATATCCCCCCAGAACACTACCCTGATCTCACCGGTAGCATCCCTGACAAGGATATTCCTGACCTGTGACCGGGAGCCATCCTTTGCGGTAAAAGACCTTGCAGGCAGGACCTGGGAAATCGCTCCCCTGACAGAATATACCCCATCGTCACCAACACCGGAAACGGGATCGATATGCACATCAATTTCCGCATCAACTGGTTCAATCGTGCTTTTTTCATCGATGCTGTACTCCCGAGCCGGAGGGCGTGAGCGATCGACAGCACCGGTAATGCGTAGCGACGTACCGGGTACCAGATCTTCCAGGATTTCCGGTTTCCAGCAGATGAGCCGTGCAGTTCCGTTCTGATCTCCAATGACCGCACCCCTCATCTCCCCACCCCTGCCATCATGGCGTGTGAACAGTCGGGGTTCCTCCATTGACAGCAACCTCGCCTCGATCGTCACTCTCTCAGCCGGTGCTGCGCCGGGTGACTGTATGTTGCTCCTGCATTCGATTTCGCAGGTGGCCTTCCTGATAGCGAGTGCCATGATGTCACCCGGACGTTTTCCCGGTTTCCCGATGACCTCAAGCACGTCGCCTTTCTCTATCTCCTGTGCAGCCATTGCTTTCTCGTCCCAGAGGACCAGGCGGGTCTCACCGGTCTCGTCCCCGACAAGGATCGTGGCTACCAGTCCTTTCTCCCCGTCAGCGCGGTCGAACTCCTTCGGTTCACTCCTCTCGATTACTTTCCCGAAAAATGAAAAAAGGCTTGATTTAGCCACCAGGCCATGTATCTTCACGTGCTGGCGGCCAAGGTCGGCAACGACCAGCATTGCACCAGTCAGCTCGTCGACAAGGTCCCCGCAGTTTTTGATCTTTTCTTCTACCCGTCGTTCGAATTCCTCTTTGCTGAGCAGGTCATCGACCAGCGCGTAGTGGAACTGCACCGGGGTAATCCCTCACTTATTGCTGCCACGATGGTGTGACCATCGTTGATGTAATGTCTTTTGTTGTCTCACTGACCCGCATGAGTGCCTTGTCTTTTCCCTTTACGAGGACTTCGGCACATCGGGGCCGGCAGTTGTACTGGGACGCCATGGCAAACCCGTAGGCCCCTGCATCCAGGACTGCAATCATATCCCCTGCCTCTATAGTTGGAAGAACGCGGTCAGCGGCGAGAATATCTCCCGTTTCACAGATGGGACCTGCAATTGAATAGGTCTCTTTTGCTGGTTCAGCTGCCTTGTTCGCAACGATTACCTCGTGGTAGGAGTCGTACATGGTCGGGCGTATAAGGAGGTTGAACCCTGCGTCTACATTCACAAAATTTTTGTGGGCGTGTTTGACCGAGTTCACGCGGGTGAGGAGTACCGATGAATCCGCGACCAGGTATCTCCCTGGTTCTACCCAGAGGGCAGGGTTGATACCTGCAGCGGTGATCCCCTCGATAAACACCGGTACGACTGCCCGGGCATAATCTTCAGGGCCAGGAGAGGGATCGGTGTCGTGGTGGTAGGGGATGCCAAGGCCCCCTCCGAGGTCTATGAATTCAAGCTTTACACCTATCGCGGTCAGTTCTTTTGCGACCTTGACCATCACTTCTGCCGCCTTCACAAAAGGTTCGATCTCGAGGATCTGGGAACCGATGTGGCAGTGGACCCCTACCGGAACAACATTACTGCACGCAAGTGCTTCCTGGTACGCTGACGGGATCTTGTCGTGGGCGATACCAAATTTGCTGGATGCTACCCCGGTTGCTATTTTTGGGTGGGTTGGAATGTGGAGTGCAGGGTTGACACGGAACGAGATGCGTGCTTTTTTACCGCCGGCCTTGGCCGCAGCATTCAGCTGGTGAAGTTCGTCAAGTGAGTCAACCGATACCGTAATACCGTGTGCGACAGCAAGGGCAAGATCGGTCGGACTCTTCGAGCTCCCGTTAAAGAGGAGGTCTGCCGGGTTCATTCCCGCTGCTAATGCGAGTTCCAGTTCCCCGGGTGAGAAAACATCAGCACCGGCACCGAGTTTCCCAAGGGCACGGAGGAGTGAAATGTTCCCGTTGGCCTTCGCGGCATAGAGCACCTTCGATTTAGTGTACAGGGCTGCCAGGGCTTTCTGGTATCTTGCATAATTGTCGCAGATCCGCTGTTCGTCAGTAACATAGAGCGGGGTCCCGTGCTCCTGTGCAAGGGCCACCAGGTCATGCTGGCCGATAACGAGGTGACCGCCCTTCACCGAGAGGTGCGGTGGTAGTTTCACGCCGCGAGCCCCCTCATCCTGTCAAGTGCTTCGATAATCCGTTCCTTCGGGCGGGTGAGTGCAAACCGTACATACCCCTCGCCCCAGTGTCCGAACCCGACACCAGGCGTAACAACAATACCTGCCTGGTCGAGCATCATCGCGGAAAATTTCATACAGTCTTCGACCGGCATCCAGACATAGAAAGTCGCCTTTGGTGCGGGGACATTGTAGCCAAGCTCATTCAGTCCTTTTACCAGGATATCACGTCGCTCCTGGTAGACTGCACAGGCATCCCTGACACAGTCCTGCGGGCCTGAAAGGGCCGTGATTGCAGCATGCTGCACGGCGTTGAATACACCGGAATCCACGTTAGTCTTGACACGGCCCAGGCCTGAAAGGATATCTGCGTTACCGACTGCCATCCCGATCCTCCAGCCGGTCATGTTGTAGGTCTTTGAGAGGGAGTGCATTTCGACCCCGACCTCCATAGCCCCTTTTACTTCCAGGAACGATGGTGCACGGTACCCGTCATACGCGATCTCCGAATAAGGGTTATCGGAAACAACAATGATATCGTTCTCACCGGCAAAATCCACCACCTCGCGGTAGAAATCCGTTGAGGCCACGGCTGCTGTCGGATTGTTCGGGTAGTTGATGAACATGAGTTTTGCCGTTTTAAGGACGTCCTTCGGTATGTCAGAAAGGACAGGAATAAAATTATTTTTCCTGGTAAGAGGCATTTCATGTACCTTACCTTCAGAAAACAGTGTTCCGGTATAGTACCCCGGGTAACCAGGGCTTGGGGCAAGCACGTAGTCCCCGGGATTGACGACGGCCTCCCCAATGTGGGTAATACCGTCTTTTGACCCCATCAGGGCAAGTACTTCTTTGCCCGGGTCCAGTGAGACACCGAACCGCGTTTTATACCAGTCTGCCACGGCACTCCGGTACTGCGGCATTCCGGCATAACTCGGGTAATGGTGGTTTTCTACGTGTTGTGCCGCCTCGCAGAGAGAATCCACGATATGCTGTGGTGTTGGAAGATCAGGGTCGCCCACCCCGAGGTCGATGACATCAACGCCGCTCCTTATTTTCTCGGCTTTCATCTCATCGATCCGGGCAAAAAGGTAAGGGGGAAGTTGGCCCATACGTTTTGCGTACATTTGGACATATTTTGATTTAATGCGATACATCCCTTTCGGCAGCGTAATCTTGAACTGTGAACAATTACAGGGATGATTTTTTTAGAAATCAAATTTTTAAAGCGTACCTGCTAAAATGAAGGGGTATGGTCATGGAAAAATAATCCCCACTGGCATTAGAGGAGAATTATCCTCGAAATTACATTCCTGCACGGGAAAGAATTGTGTCAGCGACGCTATCCGCACTCTTGAAGGGGAAGT
>JBAXTR010000210.1:0-4152 GCA_037130095.1 Methanomicrobiales archaeon | reverse complement strand
GCCCCGATCAGGACCAGGGCACCCATAAGGTACCAGAGGGGTGTTGCATCACCGATAAAGACAAGGAGGAAAAGCCCGATGGCAGACATGCCCATACCGATCGATGCAATAACGCCGGGATCGACGTGATCTGACAGTTTTCCTGAAAACGGCGATATGACCGCCTGCATTACCGGGGCTGCGATTAATATGAACCCTGCGAATACCGGGGAGAAACCACGGGAATACTGGAGGTACAGGCTCAATAAAAATGAGAC
The DNA here is from genome assembly GCA_037130095.1 of Methanomicrobiales archaeon. GTDB lineage: Archaea > Halobacteriota > Methanomicrobia > Methanomicrobiales > Methanospirillaceae > CAIKOD01. The sequence continues at coordinate 3,895 of JBAXTR010000210.1, read as the reverse complement.
CGCATAGGTCGCACTGTAATTGATGAGGGCTGCAAGGTTTGAATATGCAAACACCCTGCTCCTTGTAAACAGCCTCGTTTCCAGGACGGGAAATTCCCTGCGGTGCTCGTAGCGGAAAAACATTCCTGCACAAATCACACCTGCAACGATCAGCATGACACCCGTAACGTCGGGGAGAGTCGTGAAACCCAGCATGACCGCAACGATTGAGACGGCATACATCACTGACCCTGCGATGTCAAACGGCTCACCCCTGCTATCTGCCCACTCCCCTTTCAGTTTCCATATCACGAGGAGGATAGCAATGATACCAATCGGGACATTAATATAAAAAATACTCCGCCACCCGAAGTGTTCTGTCAGGAGGCCACCAAGAAAAGGCCCGGTTGAAAGCCCGATATAAACAGCTGTGATATAGATACCAAGTGCTTTCCCCCTTTCACCCGGAGGGAACACGGAGGTGAGAATGGCCACAGCGGTGCCAAAAATCATTGAGCTCCCGACACCCTGGAGGACCCGTACCATGATGAGCATCCCGGAAGACGCCACAAGGGTCATGATAAACGACGCAGAAGCAAAGATAATGATCCCGATAAGGAATATTTTTTTTCTCCCGTAAATGTCGGCGATTTTTCCAAAAGGTACCAGAAAAATTGCTGATGCAAGCAGGTAAGCGGTTGACACCCAGGAAAGGGCGATCGCGTCCATGTGAAATTCGGCACCGATAACAGGGAGGGCAATATTGACAGCCGAGCCGTCAAACGGAGTAATAAAACCGGCGAGAATCGCTATCAGGAGGACGACACGTTTGCCGGCCGGAGAGACAACCCGGGAAGCCAGGCTGTTAAGGGCCTGCTGTTCCTGAGGTCTATCTGATGTGCTGGTAACGGTCGTCATTTCCAACATCTGTCGTCCTTTAACCGTATTTATCATCCGGTTGGATTGAATGTATGCCTTGTGAAATGAATCCCTGTCAGATCACCCTTGTCTGTTAGTCCAGTTGCAGACGATGTAAAAGTGGTGATATGTAGTTAATGATCGTGGACCGGCTGTGTAGACCTGGCATAAGTACTCCTTACGGATACATTAATTGTTGTTCAAAATGATGAAGGATTCACAGTACTATTCATCCATTCGGCAGTGCCGGAACACCACATCCAAGAATATTTTTCCTTCGTGGATGGAATGTTTTTAGTTGATGGAAAACAAAGAATAATGCCGATTATCTGATAAGACCGGAGTGAAATGGATGCCAGGAAAGACAAAGATTATTGCGTACATCGTAGCCCTGACAGCCATCACCATTATTCTCCTGCAGACGCTGTACCGGGAATTTTATAACACGTTCCCATGGTCTGTCAATGCATTTCACACCGTAAAATACAAGGCAAGCCTTGGCTTTATCCATCCTGACAGCCTGACGTTCTGGATCCTCCTCACCGGACTGGTCCTTGTCCTGGTTGTCCTGTATTACCACCCGGTGGAACAGGAACAGGGAAAAGCGACGGGCCCATGATCACTGCGATATGGAAATCATCAACAAAGTAACAGAACACGTAAACGAAACTTTTGAGTGAACCAACATGGCCCTGTTAAACCGTGATACGAAACTGCTGGTATTCCTGACCATCATTGCAGTAATCAGTAATACAATTCCCTTTTACCTGCTCCTGAATTACGGAAGGCCCTGATATTTTACTATCGTCCTCTCGGCCTGTTACAACACGTTTGAATTCCTGGCTTTTCTACAAGACATCAGGTGCTATGTTTTTAGGCCTGGCCGGTCTCCGGAGAAGGTAATTCAGGTTTTCCCCCGCAGGGACTGATATGAAATAGATATAGGCAACGGCCACCGCCGCAAGTGACCCGATAGTATGGGCAACCGTGTCACCGATAATATCAGTGAGACCGTCATTGTAGATTGTGTGGTTCAGTACGTCGTTCGAGACTTCCACGACCTTCCACATACCCCCGAAAAATGCCATCATCAGGAATATTCCGATTAATATCGTAGTTTTCCGGTACCTGATCCCCCACATATCAAGAAGAAGAAAAAACACCATGATAATCAGGCCAACCGCCAGGCCTGATACGAAATGAGCGACCTTGTCAAAAAGGGGAAACGTGGGGGACCAGTACCAGCGCATTACCCCGCCTGCGACATGGAGAAACAGGGAAAGGGCAATAATGCTTTTTACACCGAATGGCAGCGTGATCTTAAACAGCCTCTCAACCGCAAGCGGACACAGGGAAATAATCATGGCCACGATCACGGCATACGACCTGGTAATATCGCCTATCTCAATTGCCCAGAAAACGAGGCCGAGAAAAATAACCTCAAAAATCAGGAGTATTAACAAATCAACTTTGTTTAAAAAATATTTTGATAGTACCATTTCAACATTACAAATGGTTTTTTTTATTGGAAATACTTTATTCAGGACTAACTTCACGGGCGAAAATGTTCCAGTCAGGGGGAGGTATTTTCTTCCGTCTGCTTCGCAGGGCAGAAGTTGCAGATCGAATAAAAAACTTCTTTTTCCTTGTCCCGGATCAGGCAGTAATATTCATTGCCACGCTGCTCAACCTTAAACCCACCAGGGAACGGCATCCCGACGGGATGGCCGGGTTTATCCAGGACAAACATCGTGAATGCTGAAACCAGGTAATAAAAAAGGCGCATCCTCGGATTACGGAGGTATGGGTTCCGGTTCGATTGGTCATCCCATGAAAAACAACCATCTGGGATTACCTGGCAGAAATCACTGAATTCCGGGGGATTGCGAATGGGTTCATCTAATAAGCCGGGCTCCCGGGTGCGGTACATCAGGACAAGGGCATGGTGCATTCCAAAGAGCTGTTCCATGAAGTAGGGACGTATCGCTTCCCGGTAGGGAGAGGGTAGTTTTCTGATCTCATCATATAATCGTCCCCCGATCAATTGTAAATCAAAAAGAGAGTAATTCGCGATTTCCTTTGCAAGGGTATCCAGGAGCTCAGCCTTTGTTGTGGCTTTGCCCATGCGAACGGCTGTTTCACGAATTAACGCAGCTTCACCTGATAACTGGTCCATTACAAGCGAAACCCGGGTATCTGCATCCATATGGTATACAATTATTTGCACAGCAGGGCGTAAATCCAGCTGATCCTTGCAGATTATTGCGGTCCACCAGTTAGCTGGAGGAGTTCATTGATCACAACGCTCCACTGGTATGGTTTATTGATGTAACTCAGTGCCCCGGCTTTCACGGCCTCTTCGATATGGGCCATCTGCCCGTCCGCAGATATCACGATTATTTTTGCATCGGGGTCTAATTTTTTTATTGCACGTATTGTCTCAATACCGTTCATTTTCGGCATGATCATATCTACGATAACAATATCAGGCTTCGTCCGGGAGAACTCGCTGACCCCGGCTTCTCCATCACCGGCTTCCCCTGCAATTTCGTAACCCCCTCGAATAAGTATTTTTTTCAGGATATCCCTTGCATATTCAGCATCGTCAATAACCAGGACCCGCGGCATATGAACGAGTATTCTGCCTTCACAGACTATAAGATCTTCGTTATGCTGCTTTGCCACGGGATATAACAGGATTGCCGAAAACAAAGTTTACGATAAAGCCCAGGAAACGTGCCCTCCCGTCTCACCATTACAGGATAAAAAAGATCCTTTCTGTTGAATTTCAGGGTACAATTTCAAAACGCCCAAAAATGTTCACAAGACCTCACTTAAAATGAGGCCATGTCCTTCCCTTCCCACCTCTTGTAGCCCTTTCAGACAAGCAGGAATGCAGGGATACCCAGCAATAGTGCTGCGATCCCAAAATACGGATTGATAAACGCGAGCGCAATTACCACCATCACCGGGACTCCGACAAGGATCATAAATGCGA
>JBAXTR010000021.1:0-15371 GCA_037130095.1 Methanomicrobiales archaeon | reverse complement strand
AATCTAGGGGGAGTTGATTTTTTTCTATGATGCAGAAAAATACATCCATCATACAAATTTTCACCGTACTTGGAACAATTTTGCTGTTACTATCTTTTTTTTCGGCATGCGTACAGAATTCAACACCCCCGAATTCAGCAATCCCTGATAACTCGCCAATAACGGTGACCCTCAATTCTGCTTATAAAACAGCGGAAATCAACGGCATAACTCCTAAGCCCGGGACTGTTTTTGTTGTTGTTGATTTGACGATTGAAAATCGCGGAGACAAGGATTATACGTTCAATGAAAATGCCGTAAGTATTTCCAAGGGTACTACCGTTGATGAGAATCTGTATACCAAGATAACAGGTCACAAATACTGGGGTGCAATACCCTCCCATGAAAAGAGAACCGGTGAAGTCATATTCGGGACCGGAAATAGCACGCAGGATTATACACTCACATTCTTTTATCACAATCACCGGGATAGTTTCACTCAGGAACTCGGTACTATTCCAATGAGAGACTCTTCATCTTCGGCGGATACATCGAAAGATGGTACAATTATTATTCAGGCTTCGGACAAAGGCAGCATAACAAAAATCCAGGATCAGCCACAAAAGGGATCTGTCGAACTGACAATTAATTCCGCAAAAAAAATGATGAGCCTTGGTGAAGCGCACCCAATAAATGGACATATTTTCCTAGTGCTTGATATTACTGTGACGAATCTAAATGTAGATCAGGGATATAATTTGGGAAATAAATCAATCAACCTGAAGGATTCTGAAGGCAAGATATTTAATTTGGAATTCAATTCACGTCCGGTAATCCAGAAAGAACTCCAGAATCCCATAACCCCTCAAACGAAACTTGGACTCAATGATACTATAACCGGGCAGGTTATCTTCGGAGTACCGGATTCTTCTAATTACAATCTGAATATGATGGGAAAAGGTGGTACGGAGGTCTTAACCTCTCAACCAGTTAATTTCGATAATTTACTAACAACCGAGAAGCCTGTCAGCTTAACAATTCATTCTGTAAATAAACTGACGAGTGTTAATAAATCTGGAGTATTACAGTATCCAATGCCTGGACATATTTTCCTGATTCTCGATGTTACCATAAAAAATAATGATATACCCGAAGGATTTATTTTCACCGAGGGATCGACTAATCTTCTTGATCTCAAGGGTGGCGAATTTGTTGAAGCTTCATTAAATTCAGGTCCAAATTTAAGGGAAAAACTTGAGAATCCTCTCATCCCATTAACAAATATCGAACAAAATCATATCCTTAATGGGCAGTTGGTTTTTGGAATAGCTGATTCGACTGATTACAGGTTGAATCTACTCGATAACACTAGCACGATAATATTGTCTAAAAATATCCATGCCGAATAGTTGTGTGGGACAGATGTTTTCAAAAAAATAATTCCTCCAAGAAATTTCCCTGAGTTGTACCATTACAAATGGCTAATATTCATAAGCACAAAAACAACTTATTACCTATGAGTACCCGGCGCTTACCAGAAGTGACAATCCTGGTACTGGTAATGATTGTTTTCCTTCAGCCGGTTATTGCTGATACTTCTTTTGAGATAGCAATATCGCTGGCACAGAAAGGGGACCTCTCATACAGTGAAGGCCTGTATGATGCAGCCCTGACCGCCTACAATGGCTCTGTCGGGCAGGACCCGTATAACAGCGTGGTCTGGAACAAACTCGGAATGACGCAGGCCCAGCTGGGCCAGTTCGGGGCAGCCGTGGACTCTTTTAATCAGGCCGTCAAGCTTGACCCGTATTTTGGTAAGGCATGGGTGAATAAGGGGGACGCGATGACAAACCTCGGGAAAACCCGGGATGCGACTGACGCGTATGATCGTGCCATAGCAATAAACCCGAACGACCTCCGCGCCCTTGTCAACAAGGGTATAAATTCACAGGAGCTGGGAAAGCAGGAAGAGGCCCAGAAAGTCTTTACCGAAGTAATCAGGATATCTGATAAGGAAATCCGTACGCATCCCAATGATGCAAAATTCGATGCCGAACTCTGGACCTACAGGGCGATGGCATTCACAAAGTTGGGCCGGTACCGGGAAGCCCTCGAGGCATATGACGAAGCCCTTTCAATAAACCCAAAGCACATCGAAGCACTGAAAAACAAGCAGGCCCTCTTGTTTACACTTGATACAATGGGAAATGTAACACTACCGCAACCAGTGCCTACGACCGGAATAACTGGTCCTCGGCCGACCAAAAAATCCGCACCAGTTGCCTCATTCATTCCGGTACTTGGTGTTACAGTACTTGGGCTCTGGTATGTGTATGCAAAACGTTCGAGGCCCTGAAACCACCCCGGGTTTAGGATTGAGGTCAGTTTTTTGAGGATCGTATGTAATATATGTAAGGGATCTTTTGTTTTACCATATCATCCTTACTGACGAATGTAATCTCTGCTGCAGTTACTGCAGGGGCAAATCGTTTGAGGTGTACGAGGATTCGGCTGAAAAAGGGATCACCATTGATCCGGACCTCCCGACCGAGCTGAGTGTAAGCCTCCCTGCACTCTACCACTTCTTATCGCAGGACCCGGAGGCGGTCCTCACATTTTATGGTGGTGAACCCCTGATGCGGTCAGACTTGGTCCACGAGATCCTGCACAATGCACCAGTAGCCCGGTATATGCTCCAGACCAATGGCACGCTCCTGGACCGCATTGAACCTGCGGATCTCAACATGTTCGAGACAATACTGGTCTCAATTGACGGGTCCGAATGGCTGACTGATGGCAACAGGGGTACGGGGACATACCGGAAAGTGGTCAATAACCTTCATTGTATTCGGGAAATGGGTTATCGGGGTGAATTAATTGCGCGGATGACCGTAAATGAAAGGACCAATATCTACGATTCAGTCAGGTTCCTTTCGGACAATGATGACTTTCCTTTTTCGTCTATTCACTGGCAGATTGATGCAAATTTTGCGAATGACTTCAATTCACGAAACTTTGAGGACTGGGTGGAACACAGTTACAACCCCGGAATTACAATGCTGGTCCGGTACTGGCTTGATTGCATGAAGAAAGAAGGGAAAGTGCCGCGTTGGTACCCCTTCCTTGACCCCACTGAGGACCTCCTTAACAACCGGCCGTCCCGTCTCAGGTGTGGTGCGGGATACGCCAATTACAGTATTATGACCGATGGGAGTATTGCAGCCTGCCCGGTTATGGTCGGGATGAAAGACTATTACCTTGGGCATATCACCTGCTCTGCACCTGCCCAATTGCCTGAACTTACTGTCAGGGGGAGATGTACTGAATGTGAAATCCTCGATTTTTGCGGTGGAAGATGCCTCTACTCGACCATCACAAAACCCTGGACTGAAGACCAGAACCGTGTCCTGTGCAGGACAATATCGCACCTCCATGAATGCCTGGCAGGGGCGCTCCCGGAAGTGTCCCACCTGATGAAGGATGGGACTATCAGCCCTGCTTCATTACTCCATACAAAATTCAACGGGTGCGAGATTATACCTTAACCGTGAATATCAGCGGTACCTGATGACCTGGGCACCCCATGTAAACCCGATCCCGCTGCTGGCCAGTACAACGATATCTCCGGGTTTGATCCGTGCCTCATCCCGTTGCAGGGCCAACCCGAATATGGTATCTCCCGGCCCGATACTGCCATAATCCTTCATGGTTGAACGTGTCTTTTTTTCATCAAGGCCGAGTTCTGCAAGGATATCCTGTACGCGGGTCTTTTTAATCTGGTTTGTCAGCAGCCATGAGATCTCACTGGCCTGGTAACCGCTTTTATAGACTGCTTTCCTGATAACCCTGATAAAATTACCGAGAAAAATATCCGGGCTGACATCAGCGAGGGCTTTTGCAGGATCGACGGAGATACGCGGCGTTTGTTCATGGTTGCTACAAAGCTCTGCTGCCTGTCTGCCTACACAAGGGACTTTTACATAATCCCCGCAGGTACCGTCGGTGATACCCTCATATGAGAGGAGTTCATTCGAGGGCTCCCCCCTGGTTAGTACCGCAGCTGCAGCCCCATCCCCGATCGCAAAAAAAGGGAGTGTATCTTTGTTAATATAATTCATAACCGGGCTCAGTTTATCGCTGCAGACAACAAGGGCACATTTTTTTGCAGGGTCAGACTTCAACAGGTTATTGCAGATATTGATGGCAAGAATACCTCCATTACATGCCCCTTTCATATCAATAGTAAAGGCATTGGCAGCCTTGAGGGTATGTTGTAACCGTGATGACGGGGACCAGAACTGGTAATCGTAGCATCCTGCACCACAATATGCAATAATATCAATATCTTCAGGGTTTATGTGCCCTTTTTCAATTGCAGATGATGCAGCTTTCTCTGCCATTGATACCGGGTGTTCTCCCGTGCCTGCGACATGTTTTTGATTAATCCCAAATTTTTCGGTGAGAACTGAAAGAGGCACCCCGGAAATAGCGGCAATTTCTGCGCTCGTGATAACCTGTTCCGGGATATAATACCCGGCAGAAGTAATGCCGACCGTTGGGTTGCTTTCCGGATGTGACATTCTGTTGTACCTAGGTATAAAAACCCTGAATCGGGTATAAACCTTCCTCTGAAAACAAGGATTGAATTAGGGTGATGGATCGTCTCATGATTAACAACTCCTCCTCATCAAGAACGATTGTTACTTTCACACCGCACACGGCTCCTCTTTATAAGGAGGACAACCTGATGGTTGATTGCAGAGGCGGCTGTTACCGGCCAAAATCCCGCCGGTGATTATAACCTCCTCCGCAAACCCCTAAACCTTGATCGGAGAAATCCTGGTTACCCTATTTTTAGGGTTTCTCCAATAAATCCCTATCAGAATTCGCACTACCTGAACTGATATATCCCACTGGTTTGATGTAAGTATAGATGCAGAAAAATACTATCTTCCTGATAACCGGGATACTGATTATTATCCTTGTGGCATCTTTGCTATTTCTATTTCAGGGGGAACTGCCTCCTGATAATTCGTTGATCAAGAAAGTGGATGCGGCAATGACTCCGGTGACGGGCAATAATTCTTATGACTGGAAAGAAGTCCCGCTGCGCGACGTTTCCACCTCACGCATTTTTTCGATCCATGAACTGGAAGGTAAGCCCGTATTGTTGTTCACGTTTACCTCCTGGTGCTCGATCTGTACCGCCCAGCAGAATGAGATTAAACGGTTACAGGCGATCTCACCCGGTTCTTTTACTGCTGTCGGGATCGATATTGACCCGTATGAAAATGAAGCCGTGGTGCTAAAGCACCAGTCTAATAATGGTTTTTCCGGATTGTATGCTGTTGCACCCCCTGAATTGACAAATGAACTTACTAATGAATTCGGTGTTGGCATAATCACCCCTGCGAGTGCACCGATGGTCCTTATCTGCAGTAATGGAACGATAACACGTCTAAATAGTGGAGTAAAATCAGCGGAGGTACTTGGGCCGGCAATCCTGACACGGTGTTAGAATTGGACCCATTACCCGCCGTAGGAATTGCATTTATTGCAGGATTACTCGCACCTCTTGGTGCCGTATGCGTCCTTCCCCTCTACCCGGGATACCTGGCATGGCTTGCAAACCAGGTTGGAGAGGGAACTCACAGGACATTACTCATAAGGTTCTCACTCGTTGTTACTACCGGGATTATTGTTGCTTTTTTTGTCGTCGGCTTCATCTTTACCTGGCTACTGCGGTCTTCAGTGAGTGCAGCTATCGGGATTATTTCGATGACTGCGTTTGTGATCCTTGCCGGTGCGAGTATCTGTCTTATTGTGGGAATCGATCTTTCGCGGGTTATTCCCGCAACGAAAATATTGCATCCAGTTGGTCCATACCAGAATGCGTTGGTATTTGGCCTTTTTTTTGGCCTGATTATACTGCCCTGCAACCCTGCCCCAATAATCCTCCTCTTCGCGCTAAGCGTGAATGCCGCAGATTTTTTGGAAAACCTGTTCATTCTTATCGCTTTCTGCATAGGTATTGCCATTCCCGTCCTGCTGATATCTCTCATCCCTGTCGCAACCAACTACCGCCTGGTTCAAACCCTGACAACCCACCGGAGAATTCTTAATGTTGCTTGCGGGCTTTTCATGCTGGTCCTCGCGCTCTATTACCTTGTCTGGGTCTTTCACATGCCGGAGATCCTTATGCAGTATGTGGCAGGCGGACTCCGGTAAATTTTGAATATACTAATATATTTTCAAGTCTTTTTTCATACGAGATGTATGGCACTTCGGTCGATTAACCTTCCAGGAATTGGCACAAAATATGAGCTCGTGACAGACAAGGATGATACAATAGCCATTTTTTTCTTAAAAAATGGTAACATCCAGATGTACACCCTACCCCACGACGGTCATACCCCCTGCGTGGCTGAGCTCACGACTGCTGAAGCGAGAAGGCTTGGTACCATAATGACCGGTGCTATCATGGAAGCTGACAAGGAGAGCGTAGAGATCGCATTTTCAGCCCTTTCTGACCTCCGGATTAGTATCCATACCTATGTTATCGGCAAGTCCATGGCTGGCAGGTGCATACAAGACCTCCAGATCCGTGCAAAAACCGGTGTGACAATTATCGCAGTTTCCAGGGGCGAAACAAATATTGTCAACCCACCACCCAGTTTCATGTTCCAGGAAGGCGATGCGGTCGTTGCCATCGGAGAGACCGATCAGCTAAAGACATTCGAACGTGAGTGCATGGTGGGTTAATGGAAGGACTAATAATCGCCCTCTTTGTCTGCCTGGTACTTCTGATCATCACGAAGTCCTTTTCCTGGCCGGTAATCCCATTCTACATTATCGCGGGAATAGCGCTCGGGACTTCAGGGTTAAACCTCGTACAGGTCAGTGAGTCCTCCATGTTTTTCTCAGAACTCGGGCTGATTTTCCTCCTGTTTTTCATGGGGCTCGAGATCAAACCGGACCGGATCCTGTCAAACCAGAAGACATTCTTCTCGAGTGGCCTGATCGATCTCAATATTAACATGATAATCGGGTTCCTCGCGGCCTATATCATCGGGTTCACGCTTACCGAGTCGCTCGTCATTGCAGCAGCATTTTTTATCAGCAGCACGGCTATGACCGTTGCATCCCTGGTGGAGAATAAGAAGCTGATGATGCGGGAGTCTGAAACAATCGTATGGATGATGGTTTTTGAGGATATTGTCCTGATTATCTTCCTCACGCTTCTTTCAACATCCATCAACAACCCTCTTGGTTTTATCGGGAAGATAGCAGTCATACTCCTTGCTTTCTATCTCATATCGCATTTCGGAAAGAAATTAATCCTGAAGGCTATCAACCGCGACGATGAACTCCCGGTATTCCTTACCTTTGCAACCGTGGTCATCATCGCCTTCGGGTCAAAAGCTATCGGGGTACCGGAGACCCTGATGGTAATTGCGTTTGGCACAGCGCTCGCTACTACGGATCCGGCCGCATTTGAACTCCAGGCTCGGCCTTTTAAGGACGTATTCCTGATACTATTTTTTGTATTCTTCGGGATCAGCGTTGATTTCTCAGGAGGGGTACCTGTCACGCTTATTGTTGCCCTCAGCATCCTTGCCATCATCTCCAAACTCGTTTCCGGGCTTTTAATCGGTAAAGTAGTGCACGGGAGTAAGGGGTCTGGTATTGAAATCTGGGCAAATACCATCGGAAGAGGGGAATTCTCCATCGCACTTGCAGCATTATATGGTTCCCCTGTGGTATCGTCGGCGATTGCAGCAATGGTCATTATCACCTCAATTGTGGGTTCCTTTGCAGCGAAATACAGTGGTCCGCTGCAGGACCTGTTTACGAGAGGAAGGAAAGGGAAACCTGACCCGCTTCCTTCAGGAAGTAGTGAAACAATTGCCTGAAACAATCCTGCTTAATTCATTTTATCTTTGATGGGAGAATTCCAATAAAGAAATCCATTTAAAATCCCGGAAAATACGGGAATTCACTTATGGCTGAAAAAAAAATCAGGAATCGAGGGGTGCGATCTCAGATCTCACGGTGAGAAATACCGGGCCCCTTACATCGATCTTCTTCTTGTTATCGGTAATTGCCCGCATTGCATATCCTGAGACCCTGATGTTAATATCACTTGGGAGCTTCGCCATTTTCACCTGGACTGTTTCGGGTCTACCACACCGGGCAGCACTTTCTATCCGTGCGGCTGCAAGGGATGATGCGGCGTCCAGGTAACTAATCCCTGTTGGTGCACCTTCTTTTCGCACCTGCTGCCATTTCTCGTTGTCAGGTACCCCAAGGACTGACCCCTGGAAAACGAAAATTTCATTAAAGCAGGCCGGGCCACATAACTTCGAATTGGACTCAGTTTCTTCGACAAAAACCGTTACCATGTGCCCTGAAATCTCTCCGTGCCAGGCTTTAAAGGAACATGGGCCGGGTTCAGTTGCATGTAATGCGGCGGTACTCCTGACTGCTGCAGCCATCATCTGCCCGGCTGGAGATACCGGTTGTTCACGGTACTGAATTGCACAAGCCACCTGGCGGTCAGTGAGTAGTTCGGGAAAGAACTGGGGGTGAGTGAGCTGCCTCACGTCATTTGAATTGAAGTTGATCATTGCGAGCCGCTCTACACCGAGGCCAAGGTTCATTACCGGGACTTCGATCCCGTATTCTGCGAGGGCTGACGGCGAGTACATGCCGAAGGTCGCTACTTCGACCCAGTCATGTACCGGGTGCCTTGCATACACCTCTGTCTGAGTGTCGGGCATGTAGTATTTCGACCTCTTTTCATCTGGCCTGAACTGGAAATCCGTGTAACCGAATGCAGAGAGAAGAGACTCGCTTACAGCTTTTCCTTCTTCGTTGGTAACATCCTCACCGGCAACGATACAGGATGCAGAATGGTAACTCATCAGGCGGGTCGGCCCCTCTTCCTGTTCCCTGCGGAAACAACGGTCTACGGAGAACATCCTGATTGGCAGGGGTCTTTTATCCCAGATTGCCCCGAGTGTCATGAACCACCCGCTGGTCATGTGACTCCGGAGCGTGCTCCGGGAGGACTCAGGTGAAAGGGCCCGGAACTCTGGGAATACTGCATCAAGAATATGGACGACCAGCGCATCATCCACTCCCAGTACCTTTGACAGTTCGTAGGTCAGCTCGTCCCCGTCAATTTCGGACTTTTTATATGCGTGGAGCGTTTCCCGCAGCCGTTCTTCTGTCTCCTTTGACATCGGCTGGTACACTTCATGGTGTCTGCCCTGTTCATTGGGGACTTGGCCGCTATGCGTAAGTGATCCGGAATGGCTTTTAAGGAGGTCATTGATCTCATCGAGCTGTTTTTTTGCAATCCCTACATTGGGCCTTGGGAGCCCCCCGAGGTAGAAAACCCTGTCAAGAACAGCCGATGCTTCTGGGCCGAACTGCCGGTACACGTCCTGTTCCTCAACGATGATCGGGTTGGCGGCCTCATCAAACCCTATCGACAGGTAGGTCTCCCTGAGGCGGTTGATCGTCTCAAATATCGGGTGAGCCTTTGCCCTCCTGTACTCAAGTCTCGGGTACATTGCGTTCGGGAGGGGGGGTGTCAGGACAGACGGGCCTTCGTGCCATGCCTGCTCGAAATTTTCCTTTGATTTTTTCTTGTAGGAATCAGCATCAAATCTCATGAATCTCGCTCCATACATACAACCCGTGAGAGGGAATTCTCGTCAGTTACCCTGTATCCTGAACGTTCTGCAATCTGTTCTGCAAACTGTTTCACGTATTCATGTTCAGGCATGTTGCATCGCTGCAATCGATTTCTACTGTATCCAAGATACATGTATCCCTTCACCTCGATGAAGTCTGCGCCGGAGTCTGCGATCAGGCGTGCATACCCCCCCGGGTCAGTGTCATTTAAGCCCTTTACCAGGGTAACCCTGATGGCTGACCTCCTGCTGTCAAGAAGTGCCAGGCTTTCCCTCAGGTTATCCCAGCTGTCTTCCACGGGCCGGCAGACCTGCTCGTACGTGGCCTTGTCCGGGGCTACCAGCGAGACATACATCTGGAACGGCCTGCACTGCCTGAGGACTTCAGGGCGGGTACCGTTACTGACAAGGAATGTGGTATACCCTTCAGAATTGAGGCAGTTGATAAGCTCCGGAAGTTGGGAATAAAGAGTTGGTTCGCCGGAAAGGGAAATTGCAACATGTTTCGGTGCAAGAGCCTCTGAAAACCGCTCCGCTGTAACATACGGGGACGGTTTGTACCCTGAAAGTGCCCTCTTCTGGAGCCGCCTGAGGTTCCCGATGATCTCCTCCGGAGGGCATTCGCACTCCCCCGGCATTTCATGTTCAAATGACCGCCAGCAGAAGAGGCACCGGTGGTTGCACTGCAGGGTCGGGGTCATCTGCACGCAGCGATGGCTGTCAATCCCATAAAACTGGTGCTTATAGCACATTTCACCCCCCCTCAGTGCCCGCTTGCACCAGAGGCAGGGTTTTACGGCAGCAGTTGACCGTTCGGAAAAAAACTGGTAGCCCTGCTTTTTCAGGGCTTCACATGGAGCTGATTGCATCGATACCAAGTGATTCCAGTGATTCTTTGAGGGTGTTTTGCGCTGCCTTCACAAGGGTAAGGCGGCTTTGCCTCGTGATACCCTCGCTTTTCAGGACGGGCTCATAGTGGTAGAACGCGTTGAACTGGTCAGCAAGTTCACGGGCGTAGGTGGCCAGGGCGTGGGGTTTCAATTCCTGCACCACCTCCTCTATCACCGCCGGGAATTTCGCGATGTGCTTTGTAAGTGCAATGCCATGAGGGTCTTTTAATTCGTATGCTTCAGAAAATTCCCCTGCTTTTTCAAGGATGCTGCAGGCCCGTGCATGGGCATACTGGATATATGGGCCGCTCTGCCTCTCGAAGTCCAGTGCTTCTTTCCAGTTAAATATGGTACTCTTTTCAGGTGAAATCTTGACAATATCGTACCGTATTGCAGCAATTGCGACCGAAACAGCGATATTTTTCCGGGTTTCCCCGTCAAGCTCAGGCCTCCTGACGGTGACCTCCTCAAATGCCCGTTTTGTCACCTCGTCCATCAGTTCGTCAGCGGAGACGAATTTCCCTGCCCTGGTGCTCATGGAACCCTCCGGGAGCGAGACAAATTCAAAATGGACTATTTCAGGAGCTTTTTCACCAATCAGGTGCATCGTCGCCTGTAACTGTGCCCCGATCAACTTGTGGTCTGCTCCGAGCACATCAATGACACGGTCAAAATTTTTACCTTTCCACATGTGGTAGGCAAGGTCCCGCGCTGCGTACACAGATGTCCCATCCGTCCGCCTGAGCACGTACTCCTTTTCAAAACCTGCGTCCTTCAGGTCAAGCCAGACTTTCCCGTCCTCGTGGTACTCCGGGAGCCGGTGGAGCCGTGAAAGGAACCGTTCTGTATCCCCGTTCCGGACGAAGTCACTCTCCCAGACGAAACGGTCATGATGGACCTTCAGGCGGCCCATTGTCACGTGGAACCCGTCGAGGCATCTTGTTACCGATGACCTGAATTTCCTTACTGTTGCACTGTCAGAACGTTCGACCTGCTGCATGAGGCTGTCAACTTCTGCTACAAGCCCGGGGTCAGCTTCGAGTTCCCGGTTTGCAGCGATGTAGATCCTCGCCACGTAGTGATCGGCTTTTTCACCCTCCAATGCACCGGTGTCAAGGTGATCGAACCCCCATACCACGATTGCAATCTGCCGTCCCATGTCATTGACATAATACTGGACTTCAAGTTTATACCCTGCCTTCCGGAAACAACGTGCAAGCGTATCGCCAAGGATGGAATTCCTGATATGCCCGACATGCAGGGGGCCGTTAGGGTTTGCACTGGTATGTTCGAGGCAAACGCGTTCCCTTTTTGGGGAAAGGTTGCCATACCCGGGTTTTACCGCTTCCCGAAGGGTCTTACTTACGTAGGAGGGTCCGAACAGGAAATTGATATAGGGCCCCTCGACTGTAACTTGGATATCATCAAACCCGGGTTCACCTGCCAGTTCACCTGCCAGTTCCCCGGCAATTATCATGGGGCTCTGCTTCCTCTCCTTTGCAAGGGTGAACGCCACGGTAGTTGCCAGGTCCGCATGCTCCCCGCCATCAGTCAGTTGCACATCACACAGGCCGGTCCGTGATTTCAGCGCATTTTCAATCGTTGTGTACATCCGAAGAAACATTAATAGCCCGTCCTGTACCTTAAAATGGCAGCAATTCCGCCAAATGCCGTAAAGAGAATTGAACCCTCTTCAAAATCATCTGAGATTATCTCCACCTTTGCACTGCTCTGGTCGGCGATTTTCGTCAGTTCATCGATGATATCCACCTCTTCAGCGAGGACCATCGGAGCAGTACAATTCGGGCAGTTACCGAACTCAAGGTCCTTAACGGTTGTACCTGCCTTGAGTACAACCGTGTAGTCTCTGGTATAGCCACAGCTCGGGCACCTGATTGTTAACCTTGATTTCCGGAGGCTGGCTGAGAGAAGGAGTATCTCGACGGCACCGAGTTCCAGGTTTTTCCTGATATTCTCCTCCCCGTATGATGCAACCCCGTTATCCTTGACCAGCTCTTTAAGGAACCGCTGCATTACAGCTTTTTCCTTAATAACGGTCATCCCTTTGAGTGCGTCCTGGGCTGCATCGACCAGCTCATCGAGACCGCTTTCATTGGTGTAGGCAACGTCAAAAATTCCGATAATCCGTTTCTGGATCTCGTGGTGGAGGAAATTTCCTGCCTCAAATTCTTCTTTTGTAGGGCTTGGACCCCCGATTAAAACTCCCTTGAACCTCTCAAAAAAGTCTTTCTCTGCGAGGAAGATTGCACTCGAGCGTTCACCAATTTTCGTATAAAACTCGTTAATTGCGATCTCCCTGAGGCGACCGAACCGGGCAGCGGACTGTCCACCTTTCCGCTGCTTCCCCGGGACTGTGGATGTAACTCCGCCTATTGGCTCGATATGGTTCCCTCGGAGAAAGCCCCAGTACGCTTCCCTGCGGTCGAGGACCAGGAGACCATAGACGCTCTTTTCCTCAAGCATCTGTTTGAGCGGCTCGAGCTCGAACTGGGAACTGCACCGGTACATGTAGAGGTTGAGTGGCTCCGGGGGTTCGATAATGGTGCACTCCAGGTCGGTACGGTCACCTCCGAGGAGGATTGTACCACAGAGGACTGCAAGACCGTTTGCCGGCGGTCGTTTATAGTATTTCAGGCGGGAAAGGATTGAAGAGATGGCACTCTGTACATTTGTTTTCGTCTGTTTGCTCTTGATGTTCGCACACTGGCCGAATTCATCCTTGAGCTGGTTGGTCACATCGTAGATCTGCTTATCGGGGGGGATATAGATCGTAATAAGTTCTGTCCCGCTCCCCTGCTTCGATTCGAGCTTCTCGAGTGTCTTTTTAAATTCGTAGCGTCGTCGCGCCTCATCCATCTCTTCAACTTCAGCCATACAGGAACTCCCGGTACCGGGTCAGTATCTATTTCACGCCTTCAGCCATAAATTTGAGTATATTCAGCTAACAGTACCTGGTCCACCTCACCGTTGACCCCATGGGTACCATTGAAGGCGAAGAACTTCTTTGGCTCTTTTGCCAGATCATACAGTTTCTTCCCGTCGGTGAACGGGATTATCGGATCAGCAGGTGCATGGAACAGGGTAACCGGTCTCGGGGTAATTGTACCGATATAGATATCCGGGTCGATTGAGAGGAGGAATTTTTTTGCATCCTCTTTGTACTGCGGATTGTCTCCTGCCCTACCGAATCCGGAGGTCGATATCCCCAGGTACCCTGCAAACCCGGGGTCGATCGCGGTAGCGACTGCCGCATACCTGCCCCCATTGCTTTCTCCCGATGCATAGACCGGAACGCCATACCGGAATGTGAGATACTGCCGTGCATTGATCATATCACAAACGGTATCGTAGTATTCAGGGAACCCGCCTTTCTGGTAAAGGTCGAAATCCTTCTCGAAATCCAGCGGGTAACCCGTAGTCTCACCGCCGTTTCCCCTGATGTCGAGGACGAGATAGGCATAACCGTTTTGGGCGTAGGAAACCGCCCGTCCCTCTTGCCCCTCTTTCTTATTTCCCGCGCCGGGAGCATGAACGAACGCTGCTTTCGGGTTAACCGGTGACGCAAGCAAACCGAAGACATCACCATGAGGTGTGTGAAAGACCAGCCGGCTTACTGTTATATTGCCCTCTGTTTTCAGCACGTTCTCTGTAACCTGTACAGATGGACACTGGACAGACAATACCCCTGTGGAGCTGACTGAATACGTCCGTTCAACGGGTTGGGTACCGGTGCAACCTGCCAGCAGGACTGCAAGAAGGATAACAAATCCAATTCCGGCCATTCCACCATATCGAATTATCGCCGGATTCATCGTACCCCTCCCAGGCAGCGGTACACTACACTAATGGTCTTTGCATCCGAAACCCTGCCATCAAGACACATCTCTTGCAACTCCCTGCCGGTTACTGTCACCAGTTCGATCAACTCGTCCTCGTCTTTTTCATAGGCGTCTGAAGGGGTGAGGTTCCTGGCCTCAAAGAGGTGGAGCTTTTCATCCGAAAACCCGGGGGTAGTATAGATCCAGCCTTTTTCATCCATTTCTCCTGCATGGTAGCCGGTTTCTTCGATAAGTTCGCGTTTCGCAGTCTCAACCGGGACCTCACCTGGCTCAAGCTTTCCTGCAGGTGCTTCCAGGATATAACTGCCGACGGCAAACCGGTATTGCCGGATCAGGTGCCAGCACGAGTCCCCGCACTTTGGGAGTACGACCACCGCATCCCCGGGATGGACAATGACTCCCTCTTTTCTCCGTCCGTCCGGGAGCGTATACTCAACTTGTTCAACCTGGAGGCGTTTACCGCGGAACAACTCCATGGATCACTCCTCCGCATAAGGGATGGGGTCCGGGACCCCTGCCTCCCTGAAGGCCTCTTTTCTGAAATGGCAGGAACCACATACCCCGCATGCTGCATCCTCCCTCTGGTAACAGGACCAGGTATGCTGGTAAGGGACACCGAGAGTGAGGCCCCGCTCGAGAATATCCCGTTTTGTCATCGAGATAAACGGCGTCAGCAGCGTGATTCTGGTATCATCCCTCGTACCGGTATCAACGACTTTCTGAAATGCTTCAATAAACTGCGGGCGGCAGTCCGGGTAACCGCTGTAGTCCAGGGACTGTACACCGATAAAGACCGCATCTGCTTTCCGTGATTCAGCAAAGCTTGTAGCGATGGAAAGAAGGTTTGCATTCCTGAAAGGTACGTAGGTATTCGGAATACCTTGCCGGTCCGCATCATATTCTTCAACCGCAATTGACGGGTCAGTAAGGCTGGAGTCCCC
>JBAXTR010000209.1:0-4185 GCA_037130095.1 Methanomicrobiales archaeon | reverse complement strand
AGTGCACGATCGGCTCCTGGCCGGTGGTTCCGACCGACCATGTAAGGCTCCTGTACTCCTCGTAACACCGGACGGAATGCCTGGGTTCGTCGATGAGAAGAAAGGCCCGGTATGCGGTGGTTAATTTGTTTTTGCTAAAAATTCCATACCAGGTGGCATCAGCAATTTTCCACCCGGCTTCCAAGTCGGACTCTTTCCCCACGACAATCTGGTAGGGTTTGGAACTGTCATTCAGGTCGGTTAGTGCTTTTATCAAGGTATTTTTTCCTGCAGGGGGTATTTGGCCGGGTCTTTTCCCGCCAAGATACTGGAAATAACCTACCCCCCTGAATGCAAAGTAAATTCCAATACCTGCAGCGATCACGGCGATAATCGTGGCAATGGTGGCAGAAAAGATGACAACGTCCATGATGTCCAACCAGGATCAGGTGGCCTCATTGCTGACATGGTTCCCACACTTACGGCAGAACCTCGCGGATGACGGGAGTGGCGCTCCGCACCTGGTACAGTATTTCTGGCCTTTGGCAGCTGATGATGAAGCTGGCATAACAACAGGTTTCGGCACGGCTGCCGGAGAGAACGTCTCTTTCAATAGTGCCTCCGCTTTTTCAATATTGACTACCGCAACAACTACCGAACCCCCATTCTGCCCAAATACAGCTGCATACCAGAGGAACGAATCCCCTCTGATAAAAAGCTGGCTCTGTCGGCCGTTGCTCCCGTCAATACCAGCGCCATACACATCGATCCGTATGCTGTTAAGACGCCTGCCAGCAGATTCGGCAAACCGCTCACCCGCTACGGTTAATGAAACGGTCTCACCTGCCCGCTGCAGGAGACCGATTCTGATAAGGCTATCCACTGACTGGCTGATTGATTCGCTCGAAAATTTATCCGCGGGTACATGAAGCATTGGGAGAGAGAATGCGAGCAACCAACGTGGATCAGGTGCCGCGATTCCATCAGCCACGGCCGCCACGATTTCATCCGATTTCATGGTCGAACGGAAGACATCATGATCAAGAAGGGCACGGAACTCCAGGCGCTGCCGGAGATCGACTATCCCAAGAAGTACGGCAAAATCCCGGACCGGGATCTCAAATTTCATCTCCATCTCATAAATTGGTGCACCACCCTGGAGATACAGCAGGAGTGTATTGATGAAGAATTCTCCATTGAAAATACGTTCCATCTTGTATTTCACACCACCGTCCTCTTCGGCGAAGAGGTAGAGCGGATCGGTCAACTGCATACTGGGAATGATAGCGTGGGTATTGACGAGAGAGCGGTTCTCGAAATTGATCCCTATATCAGCAATGATAAGGGGCGATGCAAGGGCTGCGAGAGCTCCCCGGTAGGTGTACTGCTGCTCAGCGTTCTGTGACTGCCACCAGGTTATTGCGGACTGTGTTGACTGTGCTGAAATCCCGGGGAAGTCAAAGAGCCGGGCCAGTTCATTCTGCACCATACTAAACTGCGAAATCAGTGGCGCTACATGGTCCTTTGCAATATGCAGTTGTTCTTGAGTTCCTGTTCCATTATCCATGGGTTATTTTCCCTCCTGTTGTCCGGTATTCGTTACGATGCCGTTCCGTATTTTTTGGTCTTTCCGGGTTCCTGAAAGTGAAAGGTATGGGCAACCTGCTACCCCCCTTTGCAGCGTGAAGGTCCGGTCACCGGGCTGGATCCAGAGGAGTTTTTCCTTTCCGATCCATCCGCTGATATCGAAGTCGAACTGGGCGACCGTGAGGGTATCCGAACCCCACCCGAACGTTCCATGGTTGTCAAGTATCTCCCAGTTGCCCATACCCCAGCTGTTGATTCGCGGGACTGGGACCGGGTTCATGTCCGTGTAATACACAATTACGTACGCATGGTGCCAGCCAACCGGGATACTGGAGACAACCGCCCGTATGTGGTCATTAGCAAGGACCTCCGGGACAACATAGGGGACCCCGGGTCCCGGGGCACAGGTAAACGGCGCTTTCTCGACAGGTTCATCCAGGTGGATGGCACCAGTAAAGGAATGGATACTTGCCGGGAAATTCTCCAGCGGTCGTATCGGGGCATCATAATTCCACCATAGGCCATCAATACCATAGGGATCGATGGAATGATACAGAACCTGTGCACTGAACGGGCAGCGCGATAGTGGGAGGACCGGAAGATTATCCCGGTACTGGTCACGGAAACCCATGAGCATCCGGTCGAGATGCTCAATTTCCTGTAACCGTGGGTCCTGACCGGTCCCTCCTGATATTGACAGATCATATTCGAGATCCAGCCATTGCCGGTATGCAGGGAAATACCGATCCAGGATATCCTGACGTTCTTCACGGGTAAACGGTGTATTCATAGTATCATGTGCCCTCCCGGGGAACCGATCCGTGCCTCATTGTTGTAACATCCCCTGAACCCATGAGCGCACGGTAGGTCCGTTATACCAGCTGGTCCCCCATGTCCCTTCGAGTGGCCTGTAGGTATTCAGGGGGATGGCACCCTCAACCCCTAACTTGGAACCCGTAAGAGCTTTGCTATCAATGGGGACCAGTTTATTCATTGCACTATTCGAGGCGTTGGAATAATTCCATGCGGTGTGGTTAGGGTGCTCAATAACCCCAAATCCCTGGAGATCCTGATTGATCTTAGCTTCGACAAACTTCGATACAGTTTCATGCGTTCCGGGTTTAGTGTAGCAATATGCATCGTTATCGCTGGCAAACGGCTTGTTGTGCTTGGTTGAAGTAATGAGCCCGGTATCAGGATCCACGTTGATTTTACCCTGGGCCTGAAGCTCTGCGATAGCCGGGCCTTGGTCATTGAATTCCTTTAACTTGTAGTCATATTGTTTGTTAGCAGCCTGCCACTCACCTTCCGACATCCCTGCCGTTTTAACGGGAGTTTCTGGTTGTTTATAGACAACAAGACCTTTATGATCCTCGCTGTACCCCAATGGGAGGTCCCCCTCTTTCACCGTGGTTACTTTGATCTCTGACCATTTGGGGATTGCTTCACCATTTGCAAGTTTTATCCCCGAATCAGGGTTCGATGCCTTGAAATGTATATCCGCAAGACTCCGGTCTGCAGCCAGCCGTATTGCCTTCCTGGCATTATCAGAGAAGCAGGAGAGGTCGGGGGGATCGATTCCGGGAACAATTGCATAATCCTTTAATCCTGGGGATATTTCTCCTAGTTCTTTTCCTTTCAGGAACTGTTCGGTGATTTCAGCACTCGTTTTAACATGCGGATTCGTTCCCGCAAGACCCCCGGAAGTTTTTGTGGTAAACAGATCTTTGACATCGGTATTCAGGACATTTTTGAGGTCCTCAATACCGTCTTTAATCGGTTCGGAAATGGAGGTGGGTAGTTCATTTGCGAGAGCACCAACAATTTTCCCCCCCACGGCGCTTAATCCACTGATACCGAGGCCGATCCCCTCACCGATAGCAACATCCTTCATTGCTTCCGAAAAACCGCCAAGCACGGAACTCCCTCCACCATCGACGTAGGATTTCATGGTATACAGGGAACTCACCGGTGTCGCGACCAACTCCGATGATCCCAAAGTCCCTATTCCGGCGAGAAAACGGAGTGCAAGCGATTTGCTGGAGAAATTTCCATTTGCATCCCGCCCGGTGAATATTTCATTACCCGTTGGTTCCAGTGTGCCTACGATAGTATCGCGCCTGATCCCGCTGTCAGAAATCATCTGGCTCTCGGGAATTGTCCTGCCAACTGAAAGATTACGCCCCTTATAGATCTGGTAGATCTGGTTGTAGAGGTCCTTATTGACATCCTTCCCGAAAATGGTCTGGTTTATCGCCGTATTGATCTGCTTGTTGAGGTCCCCCGCCTCACCCGGCCGATAGAGATCTCCATGGGGGCCGCTCACGATCTGCCGCTGCATATGCTGGAGGTTCTCGAGCAGTTTTTTGTTCTCCGCAGCCTTTTTTGCAGCTTCCGCCGCCTCCCAATCCTGTTTTTGTTTTCTTAATATTGCCATGCCATCTTTCTGTGTATCTTCCCCTGGGGGATCCGGTATTGGAGTCTCTGGCGGCGACAGGGGCTCCCCTGCTCCTGCCCCACCTTCAGCTCCACCCTGTAACAGGGTCTGAATGATGATAGGGCCGTTGATGAGTGCAGACAGGATTGCTGCGACCAGCCCGGCCATTATTTCAGCATACC
>JBAXTR010000208.1:0-4204 GCA_037130095.1 Methanomicrobiales archaeon | reverse complement strand
TCACGAGGAGACAGATCATGACGATAATTACCATCGTTGAAATCTCTTTCTTGGTCATCAGAAATCCTCTTTAGTGAATCTCTAATAAATCTACCAAAATTTAATTGTTCGTTTATGTTCTTCAGGTGTAAAAATCTCACAATTTATCGGTGTAGTAATACCACTGACGAATTCTAAATTCGTGCAGTTACATCATTGAATTATTGGCTTACCGGGTCTCTGTCAGGAACCTGATTATTTCCCTGCCCAGGTCCTCCGGAAGCTGGTACTGCAGCCCGTGTCCGGCACCCGAGATGAACACACACCGTGCTCCCGGGATCCGTTCGGCAAGCAGCCCGGCGTTTTTCGCAGGGATAATGACATCCTCGGTTCCGGAAATAACCAGCACCGGGCACCGGATACCAGGCAACCGGTCGTATGATCCCGGCCATCCGGTAAAGGCCTCTGCCTGACGACCCGCACACTCAACACTTGTTGTCTCATGCACTTCAGGGCAGTACTGCCATGGGTCATGCGTTGCAAGCCAGTCTCCCGGAAAGAGCAGGGAGAACATCCGGTTTGCCAGATCAACAGGACTCCCCCTCTTGTCAGCGAGTGTTACCCAGGTCTCCTGCAGCATCCGTTCTGCCTTGTCTCCCCCGAAGGTCCCGGCGACGAGGATGAGCCGGTTAACCAATTCCGGCTTCGCCAGCACGAGTTCCTGCGCAACGGATGCACCCATGGAAAGACCTAGTACATGGGCCCGTGAAATATGAAGTGCTTCCATCAGGGCACGAGTGTCATCTGCAAAGAGGGTTATGGAGAACGGCTCCTCAGAGCTGGAAGAGTACCCGGTACCCCGGTTGTCAAAGATGATGACCTTGAAGTATCCAGCAAGCATTGCAAGCACCGGCGGGTTCCATGTGTCCATCGTTGAGGCAAACCCGTTGATCAGAAGAAGCGGGTACCCGGAACCGATCACCCTGTACGCGAGCGTGATCCCGTTCACTTCAACGGTTTTCACATCCTTTTCCGTCAATCCTGCCATGCACCTGCCCCCTGGAAACCCGTCCTGCCCGAAACGCGTGATTTATGGTACGAATGTTCAATTGAAATTAACAATTCCTTATATTTTCTTGAAAATGTTCCTGCGGTGTCCAACACGGACTATAAGGATTACATGAACCATCCTTTCTGCTTCTCCGGTAAACGACCCTGTTCATTCCCTTCAGGACAAATTACCTGTCTGAATAAAGGTTTTGGAGTTTTGCCGGGGTTCCCGGGGTTTTTCGATTATTGCCTGTACCAAAATTTCTTTTCTACCCCTGATTATTTTTGCTGGGAATAACCCGGCCTGAGCTTAATAGGGTGAAACGGTCCCCGGTTGTCCAGGTCCCGTTGACATGGTCATATACCTTTTGCACCGCACTCATTGTCCCTGCTTTCTCATCGACCGTGACGACGAAATAGCCAACTTTTCCTTCCAGTGCGGGAACATTCTGGAGTGGATACTCGATCGTAAGAGTCGGGTCGGCCTCTGCCGGGTTGAATGGACTGCCGACTGCCCCGCCGTTGCCGCTAACAACCTGCTGGACTCCCTGTACCACTCCACGGACGTACATATGGGCATGCCCTGATAAGTATGCCGTCACATGATGGTCTGCAAGACTCTTCCAGAACAGGTCACGCTGTTCCGGAAGGACAGAAAGGTCGTATCCTTTATCATCAAGGTCGCTATCGACAGGATATGCGGGTGCATGGCCGAAAACGAACGTGAATGGCCTTGTGTTATTAGTAAGTTCTTTATCAACCCAGGCCTGGTCGACCGTCTCTTTGAGTCCGTTATGAAGGGTGTACTCGTCAATTCCGATAAATTTAGCCCCTTTCCACGTGAAGGAATAGGTTAATCTCTCTTCACCGGGGGGGCCGTTTTGTGGCATACCCTTTGCAACGGATGCGAGGTATGCATCCATCAGGGGCATTACGGTCTGGTTCGGGCCGTCCTCATGGTTCCCCCTGATCATGTACATCGGGATTCCGCTGCCTGACGTAAAATTATGAATGGGCGTGACTGCATTCATCCAGTTCCTGAACTGTGCAGGATAGTCTGTTACCACGGGTGAAGTGTTCGATATGATCCACCCGCTGATGAGGTCCCCGTTGTAGATGACAAGATCCGGGCTCTCATTTGCTACGGCAACAGCGATGGGATAGAGATACGGGCTGATCCCTGTCGTTGTGTTCTTGGTGATATCCCGCGAATCACCAAAGACCACGAACGTCCATGAACCATTTGCCAGTTGTGAGTGAACGGGTGTTGGACCTATGGACGGTCCGCTTTGTCCGGATGGCGGCAGACTCGTACATCCGGTGATAATGACGATCAATACCAACACCAGGAATACCAGGAGGGGTCGGCGTTGCATGCTGAAGTTTTTAGGTTGCCTGCGGTAAAAAATATGACGAAACAAGTCGGAAAGACCAGCGAAATAGTATCACCAATAAAATAAGGTGTTCCGGGCTCGATGAATCAACGGATAGTGATGAAGGAGAACCCGAATCCGAATGAACGTCCGGGCCGGGCGGGAACCAGAACTTATTTTTCTAATCACCATATGGCGTATCTCTCCTATTACTTGCCATTTTTTAAATCCCGGTTTAACAGGGTTCGTTATCCCGTCTGCCTGGGATTCTCCACCTATCCCCGGGCTTTCTCCATCATAGACCGGGCAAACGTTCCTGCATTCTTCAGGTCTTCGGCATTTGGCCTGCCTTTATTGAGGCCGCCGAAATAGTTCAGGAAACTGTTCGTGTTCCACCCCGCACATCCGAATTCACCGATAACCTCGTATCCTTTTGCCTGCAGCTTTTCACGAACCTGGGAATGGTTATTCTCAACAAATCCCCTGCCCACAAAAGCGGCCGGCGCCCCGTAGGTTGAGAAGAGGAAGGCTTTCGTATTACCCGCCTGCGGCAGCCTGTCGGCAAGGTCAAGCATAGACGCACCGAATGTGGCACTGTAGATCCCCGAACCAAAGCCTACCAGGTCATACTCCGTTATTTCTTCAGGCTTAACCTGCTGCGGGGTTTTCACCTCAGCTCCAAGCACTTCTGCACAGGCTTTTGCGATCTTCTCCGTATTCTTATGATGATAAGAAAATACAACTACCAGTGATGTTACCGGCAGCGTACCCTCGAACCCATTTTCTTTCTTTTCCATTTTCTTTCACCTTCCGGATTTACTCCTACGCTATGACTATTTTCAAATTACAAAAGACTTTGGGGTATTATTTTTCCGGTAGCGTGGGGAATATGGATATTGCAGGTTCATTCGGGCCTACCAGTGAACCCTATAAAAGAATATTTGTTAAAAATAGGCCCCATATAAGCTCGAATTGCCGAAAAATCCCTATAAATGGGGCATACATTGCCTTACCCCTTCAGCTAAACCATTTCCCGCCCTTCTAAATCGCCCGCATTTGCATCCTTTCCCCTCTGGTACCTAATCCTGCTACTTACAGCGATTTTATCCTGATTCCACCAATAATTGACCTTCCTTTGCTGCTTACCCTTTTCCGGGTTCCGTAAACGCCACCGTTTCCACCTCGGAATGGCCCTTTTTCTCCATTTCGCAACCTGGAGGGTCACCCGGGTTGTGGAACATAAGGGCCGTACTCATTTGATAACCCTCTTATGCGCAGCAATACAAAACGAGGAGTATGGGAACGACTGGGACACCCATGGCACGGAACAGATTTACCCTCCTGATCCTCTCGATCTCGCTTGCCGCTTTCATGACAGCCCTTGACGGGACCATCGTGAACATCGCACTTCCCACAATATCCGAGTCATTCAATGTCTCGACCAGCACGGTGAGCTGGGTATCGACCATCTATCTGCTCGTCATCTCGGGGTGCATCCTGATCTTCGGGAAGATCTCCGATGGGATCGGGTTCCGGAAGGTCTTTCTCTGGGGATTCCTGCTTTTTTCCGCAGGATCGCTATTCTGCGGGCTTCTTCCCGATTTGCTCGGGTCATTCCCGGTCCTGATCGGTTCGAGGGCATTCCAGGCGGTAGGTGCCGCCATGATCGCCGCGATTGGGCCTGCGATGGTCACGGCCTATTTCCCGATGGCGCAGAAAGGAAAGGCGATGGGGATCGTTTTGACGTTCTCCTCAATCGGGACGATAGTCGGCCCGGCAATCGGGGGCGTGCTTTGCCAGTA
>JBAXTR010000207.1:0-4241 GCA_037130095.1 Methanomicrobiales archaeon | reverse complement strand
GTATCAAGATAATATTGATCAATTACAGAGGGCATTTTATCAAGTTAAAAATGAAGACCGTGCTTTAGATGAAATAAAAAATGATAGTTCAACATCTGAAACTGAAAAAAAGCAATTAATTCTAGCCCGAACAGGTCAGGGAAAATTTAAAACAGCAGTGAAAAGAATTGAAAATAAATGTAGGATCACCGATGTGAATGATCCTGAGCACCTAATCGCATGCCATATTAAACCATGGTATATATCAACAAATCAAGAACGTCTTGATGGACATAATGGACTATTTTTTGCACCCCATATTCATCATTTATTTGACAAGGGTTACCTCGGTATTAATCAAAGTGGGGTGTTACAGGTCTCACAAAATTTATCAAAAAATGTCATAAATTTTTGGCATATTCCCAATCAAAAAAATCTTGGCAAATTCATGCCAGAACAAATTCAGTACTTACAATATCATTATGATAATATTTTTAAAACACAAAAATAGCCAATTTTTCTTTTATAATCTGTCAAATTATAGGAACAGACAGCCTAATACCCATTCCCAGGAACTCTAGGGAAATAAAATAGTTCACTCACATTATCGCTCCCTCTAATAAAAGCAGGCAATGTAAGTCCCTCACATCAAGTAAATAGCTCGCTTTCGCATTACCTGCATTATCATTAGTCCGTCTTTGATAGTTGTGCAACGGGGACTTTTTGGTCTTAATTATCTGGTCCAATTCACATAAACTGGCATTGAAAATCCCTTCAAACCTCATTAATTTAATTATTGCACCCCTATGTTCTTTTATTGCCGGTTGGTAATCGACCCAATAGAAAATCTCTATTTCTGGGTAATTTTTAGAATAATTCAAATAATCTTTCTCATTAAATGTGACCGTATATTGGGGGTCATAGCCATAATTATGTCCCGCACTATAGAATGGGGTACTTTGGTACTTGAGGTCAGCGAGCTTATTATTTACAATTAGGTCGGGCTTAAATGGACTTTTCTCTTTCTCAGGGTTAATCTCTGCAGGGACCTTCAATAAAGGGGCAATTCGCTCACAAAATTCAGTCTCTTTTGAAAAATATTTTTTAGTCCAGTACCCCTTGTCCTCAGTATCATGTTCCGGGTTAGAAAGGACTTTATCGATATTTTCCGGTGACATTAATTTTAGAAATCACTTACCCGCACTATATAAATGTCGGTGTATTTTTTAGAGAATGAAAAAGCGATGAAATTTTCTTTATTCTTTGGACTTTTTGATTGTTGTCCATTTTGAATTGATCATATTCAGACTTCTAAAAGACTATGGGACCATTAACCCATTATTTCCTTGGACAATTTATTTTCACTTTCACCCCGCATACGCCAAAACCTTATTTAATCCACCGTTTAACGATTCAACCTTTAAAATTCCTTATTCTAGGGCTAACTAATGCGAAATATTAAATTCTTCTCCCCCATACAGGTGTAATGTCGTTCCCGATTACTTAACATCGCGAAACGGCAGGAAAATCGAATGAAAGAAAAAATACGCGTTGCACAGGAAGCAATCGACGCCTATGAACTCGCGACAGGGTTCGTGGGAATTGGTCGGTTCTTCGAAGAGAGAGGCATCTGGACCATCGTAAAACAAGGTGCCTCATGTCCAGCACAAAAGTAGCATGCTCCCCCTTATCAAGACCTTCGACAGTACGAGAACAGAAGGAGCATTTTACTTATGAAAATTATAACCGTAAAATAATTGCGATCGGGTGAGCTCATGCAAACCAATGATTCAATTTGTGCATGTAGCGGGGGCCAGGTCAGTATCCATGTTGGGACGGAGAGCTATTACCTCACATCGGCTGGCATCGCGTCCCTTCTCGTCTACGGAAAGGAAGTCCCACTCTACCAGGACAACGGCATTATCGATGCAGAAGCATCCGCTTTTCAGCACCCTGGGAAGAAGGGGATCATAATCACTATCCTGGAGGAGGCCTGGCTGGTACCACGAAATACCTTCGAGGCCATTGCCCGGGGAGCACTCGCAGAAACCGTAATGCAGCCAATCGAATGGAGAGGTCCCGCATAATGACGGTCGAACTCTATACCCTTGAAAACTGCCCCCACTGCGAAGAGCTCACCGGACTCCTCTCCAGCCTTGAGGTCCCATTCGATATCCTTCCGCTCGATATCGCGGAGAATATCACAGAACTGCGGACCAACGGCGTGTTCGTCACCGAAGCCCCGGTACTTAGGGTAGGCGATACCTGGCTAAGTCCCGAACAACTCTTTCCCGGCGGGTACCTCGATATCGAACAGATCACCGGGTTCATTGAGGAGGACGGCCATGTTTGAATCGACAGGAAGGACGGTAAAACGTCTTGTCTGCCCGGTTATGTCCGATTCGAAAGGGATGGTCCTCTGCCAGGAAGCGAACTGCGCCGCAGCCTATCCCTGTGCAGGAATCGGTGAATTGACCTGGGCCTGTGCTTTCATCGACGGGCCGGTCACGGATCCGAAGAGGTAGCCATGGAAAATCAGATAGCGAGAGCTCTCGCTCTCCTCTTCGATATCGGGCAGGTTGTCGAACTCCGGGCCCTCTTCGGTGATGCGACTGCATCAGGGTATTACGATGACATGGAACGTCTTGCCTCCGATGTCGAGAAAGTAGAGGCGGCCCAACCCCAGGGGACCTATGTCACCCTGAACGAGGCGAATCCGGCACTCCTTTCACGGAGAGCAAATCGGACCAAGATGCGGCTTGGAAAGAAAGATGCAACAACCGCTGATGCCGATATCGTCCAGCGACGGTGGTTCCCCATAGATATCGATGCGGTCCGGCCATCCGGGGTATCGTCAACTGATGCGGAACATACCGCTGCGATTACAAAGGCAGGCCGGGTCGCTCAGTACCTCACCGAGGAAGGCTGGCCGGCCCCGATCATCGCCGACAGCGGGAACGGTGCCCACATCCTGTACCGCATCGATCTCCCGAACGATCCCAAAAGTCTCAATCTCGTGAAACAGGGACTTGAAGCCCTCGCCCTTGTGTTTAACGACAACGGGAGCACCATCGACATCGCGAATCACAACGCAGCCCGGATATGGAAACTGTATGGCACCGTATCCCGGAAGGGGGACAGCACGAAGAGCAGACCCCACCGGCGGGCTGAACTTCTCTCAGTACCTGACAGTTTGCAGGTTGTAACAGGGGAGCAGCTGGAACGGCTGGCCGGTGCACTCCGGTGCACCGCTGCCGTCTCTACGGCAGCACCGCCCAAGGCGGGTGGCCAGCCTATTGACCTCGGGCGCTGGCTTCGTGACCATGCGATCGGGATTGCCGATGAGAAACCCTACCAGGGGGGGATCAGGTTCAACCTTGATGAGTGCCCGTTCTCTGGTGCTCATAAAGATGGTGCATGCGCCATCCAGTTCCAAAGCGGGGCCATCTACGCCGGGTGTCACCACAGCTCATGCGGTGGCGGAGTACAACGCTGGCCGGATTTGCGGGAAAAATTTGAACCAAAGGGGGACCGGAAGAAATCCACACCTTCCCTAAAAGGACCGGGGCAACCACCCCCTGGTCCTCCGCCCCCTTTACCCGCGACCACTCTTACAGAAATCCCTCATTATACCGAGGCATTGGCAGTCCTCGAACACGGCGACCCGATGAAGGCCATGCTCAGCACATTTTCTCTCGACCACGTCGGGGACAAGGTCCCGGCCGAGTGTTGCGTCCTCTCGCTTGCTTCCCGGTCCGTGGACAACACCAAGGGCCTTCACGTCTCGGTGAGCGGTGAAAGCGGGAAAGGGAAAAGCGGGACCTTTGATACTATCCTCCTGCAGGTGCCCGAACGGTACAAGCTGGTCGGAGCGATGTCGAACAAGGCACTCTTCTACATCCCTGACATGAGCCCCGGGACCGTGATTGTCTTCGACGACAAGACCCTCTCGGACGACATGCAGGAGATCCTGAAAGGGGCCACGTCTTCCTTTCGGGACCCTATCAAGTACCGGACGGTCAGCCAGGAGCGGAAAGGGCAGGAATGTTCCATCCCTGAACGGTGTGTCTGGTGGGTCGCCAAGGTAGAGGGTACCGGTGATGACCAGGTGTTCAACCGGATGCTCACCTGCTGGATCGACGATTCCAACGAACAGGATGTCGCGGTCCTCGACGACATGGCGGACAAAGAGGCGGTGGTCCCGACCGAACTCAACACGACCCGGCCGGAGATCCTGACCTGCCGGGCGATGTGGGAGATCA
>JBAXTR010000206.1:0-4255 GCA_037130095.1 Methanomicrobiales archaeon | reverse complement strand
ATAGCATAGGAGTAATTAAATCGTTTGATTTTTATTCGAGGCGGATTGCCTCGGATGGACAGACATCAACACAGGAACCACAATCAACGCACAATTCCTTGTCAACTTTTGCCTTTTCGTTATTCATCAAAATTGCCTGGGCCGGGCACTCATCGACACATGTCTCACAGGCGGTGCATTTTCCTTCGTCAACAATTGCAGTCATGAATAAAAACTCTTTGTCAATGTAATATGCTCTTTAAAAGCATAAAAAAAGTATCGGTAATACCAAAAAGGTATGGTTAATGGGCGGATTTTCCCTTGAGATCAAGGACTTCATCCATCCCATAGATACCCGGCTCCCTGGAAACGACCCAGCGGGCAGCACACAGAGCTCCATGGGCTAAGACCGAACGGTCATACGCACGGTGTGAAAGGGTTATTGTTTCGAAATTACCGGAAAACATCACCGAGTGGTCCCCGACAATATCCCCGCCCCGTATAACATGGACTCCGATCTCATATTTCTCTCTCTCCTTCATTCCTTCACGGCCATACTGTTTCCTTCGTTCACCAAGCTCCTCATCAAGGATCTGCAGGATCGTACGGGCAGTACCGCTCGGGGCGTCCTTCTTATACCGGTGGTGGGCTTCCGTTACCTCTATATCATAATCGGCCAGTAACGGCGTTGCATCACGGATAAGCTGCCAGAATATGTTTACCCCGATACTATAGTTACTCGAGATTACCGCCGGTACTTTCCCTCTAATCGCGGCTGCCATCTCATCCCTCTGGGCAGGCGTAAATCCGGTAGTACCAATGACAAGAGCGGTCCCGGCTTTTGCTCCGGTTTTAACATTCCGGACTGCTGCATCCGCCACGGTGAAATCTATCAGTATGTCAGGCGTTTTCTCTTCTAGCAGCCTGGCCAGGTCCGATGATTCAACAACCTCAGCACCAAAAAATAACCCGGGCCTGATATCACCAGACCTGGAATGAATACCCCCCACAAGGTCGAGGTCTGTCGATTCATGTACCATTCGCCCGATTGTCATACCCATACGCCCCAGCGCCCCGCATACAACAACACTAGGCATGGGTATCGAGTGCTTCCTGGAGCATTGAGGTCTTTCCACCATCCATCACATGAAGGTCATCACTCACCGGGCCTTCAGCCATACCGCAGAGACTGACTGTTTTCTTTACCAAGATCAGGTGGGGGTCAATAAATAATCCCTGGTACAGGGGTGATAATGCATAATGAAAGTCAAGGGCCTCTTCAAGTACTCCCTCACAGAAATGATCGGACATTTTGACCATAAGACCCGGCTCAACATTTGCAATCATGAAAAAAATCACTTTATCATTATGATATGCTGTTTAAAAACATAGAGTATCGGTAATACCAAAAAAGATACAGTTAATGGGCGGATTTTCCCTTGAGATCAAGGACTTCATCCATCCCATAGATACCTGGTTCCCTCGAAACGACCCAGCGGGCCGCACGCAGAGCTCCCTGGGCAAATACTGAACGGTCGTACGCACGGTGTGAAAGGGTGATCGTTTCGAAATTACCGGAAAACATCACCGAGTGGTCGCCGACAATATCCCCACCCCGGATAACATGGACACCAATTTCAGATTTTTCTCTCTCCTTCATTCCTTCACGTCCATATTGTTTCCTGCGTTCACCAAGCTCCTCGTCTAGGATCTGCAGGATCGTACGGGCTGTACCACTCGGGGCGTCCTTCTTATAGCGGTGGTGGGCTTCCATCACCTCTATATCATAATCGGCCAGTAATGGCGCTGCATCACGGACAAGCTGCCAGAATATGTTTACCCCGATGCTGTAGTTGCTCGAGATTACCGCCGGTACCTTTCCCTTAATCGCGGCTGCCATCTCATCCCTCTGGGCAGGGGTAAACCCGGTAGTACCGATGACAAGTGCGGTACCGGCTTTCGCACCGGTTTTAACATTCTGGACTGCAGCATCTGCAACCGTGAAGTCTATCAGGATATCCGGCTTTTTCTCTTCAAGCAGCGTTGCCAGTTTCGATGACTCAACAACCTCGGCACCAAAAAATGACCCGGATTTGATATCAATACCGCCAACCAGATCAAGATCTGGCGATTCATTGACCATTCGCCCTATTGTAGTACCCATTCTCCCAAGTGCCCCGCATACTACAACGCTAGGCATAGATATCGAGGACCTCCTGGAGCTTTGCAATCTTTCCGGCATCCAACTCATCCAGAGGGGGTCTTACGGGACCAGCAGCCATGCCACAGAGTTGTACTGCTTTCTTTACAGGGATTGGGTTCGTATCGATAAACATCCCTCTGAAAAGGGGGGATAATGCATAATGAAGATCCAGTGCCTCTTCGAGCTCTCCCTCGCAGAAATGGTCGAACATTTTTACCATCAGGCCTGGCTCAACATTTGCAGCCACCGAAATAACCCCGGCACCACCAAGGCAGAGTATTGGGAAGGTAAGACCATCATCTCCAGATATTACCAGGAAGTCTTCATCCAGTGTCCCTTCGATGATTCGCGAAACCTGAGTAATACCAGAATCAGATGATCCACAATAGCCCTGACTTGCTTCCTTGATCCCTACAATATTGGGATGGCTAGCAAGTTCAATTACAAGATCAGCCGGAAGGTTCTGCCCGGTCCGCCCAGGAACGTTGTACATTACAATGGGGAGCCCGATATCGGCAATCCTTGTATAATGCTTGACAAGTCCCGAGCGATTCGGCTTGTTGTAATACGGGCTTATAACCAGTGCACCATCTGCACCAAGGTCCTTGGCCGCCTCTGTGAACCTTATCGCTTCA
Organism: Methanomicrobiales archaeon; assembly: GCA_037130095.1. Classification (GTDB taxonomy): domain Archaea; phylum Halobacteriota; class Methanomicrobia; order Methanomicrobiales; family Methanospirillaceae; genus CAIKOD01. The sequence continues at coordinate 1,438 of JBAXTR010000206.1, read as the reverse complement.
GCAGTGTTATTTGACCCGGTACCTGCAAGAACCGGAACTCTGCCGTCAACCTCATCAACCGTGACCTCGATAACCTGCTCATGCTCTTCGAAGCTGAGCGTGGCGGATTCACCTGTTGAACCACAAGGCACGATGCCATGTACACCCTGCTCTAGGAGAAATGCGATGTTCGACCTCAGACCCTCAAGGTCAAGATCCATCGTTGAATTTCTTTTAAAAGGGGTTATGATCGCAGGAAGAACTCCCTCAAACATAATAGGTTTTATGAGTTTCTTCCGGTATTTATTTTCCGTGTAATGAATCCGGCGATCCGGTTTCTTACGCGTTTACTGGATATTGAAGTCATATCAGTGACGACCTGCTTGTTCTCATCAAAATTATTGGACATTTTGTCGCCGAATCTCGTAATAAGTTCGAGTCCGGTCGATTTGATATAGGATGGCTTGATTCCCATGTTGACATACCTCAGGTTTGTGCTAATATTATTCACACTGATAGCATAAGAATATTATTTGCGACTTCCAGCGGGTCTTCTCCAAAAAGCCTGATAATTGCTCCGGTGTCACCAGTTCGCCGGTTGTAAACTGCATCAGGTACTCCATCCCGGCAGCACTGGGCAACACCCCAGTCCATGGTCCTTATTCCCGGCGGTTCTTTCAGGGGATCAAACGAGCAAATCTCAAGATATCGTGATTCCATCATTTTCACGGCTTCAGACGTGCATGCGATAATTGCTGCGCTCCTGATAACGGGGTCAAATTTCATCGCGGTAAGAAGGACAGTCGCAATCATTCCTCCTGAACCAAACCCGACATCATCCGTATTTAACACTTTTTTTTCACGACCCAGCCCTCCTTTCACACTGGCAATATCAGTATCATCCCTTGCAACTTTCCGTGCATACGCAAGCTGTACACCACCGGATGGAATGAGATCATCAGATATCTTTCCTGGCAGAAGAGAGGCCGCATAGGATAATTTCTGGAGAATAGCAGCTTTTTCATCGGTCTGAATAATCAGGACCCCCTGGAGCACGGGGAGGATGCAGGATATACGTAATCCGGGTCATATCAGGATAGTCCATGGTTAAAGATATAGGACTGCCGGGTGAATATCATATATGGATTTAAGACTTCTCGATATACTCGTGGGCCTGTCAGGACTGATTTTTTTTATCGTTCTCCTGATCATGCTCCCCCTGCTGATGCCTGCGGGGATCGCGTATATTTTCGCTATTGCCTGTTTCATTCTCGCGATGAGCGCCGCCGGTGTTACGATTAACAAGCATATCACCTGATGAGGCAGTAACTGCCTTTTTATCTTTTCGCTTTTTTTGTTTGTAATAATTGAGCGGATGACTGACACGGTCGCATAGCTGGTCTTTTTTCACACAGACACCCGTTGTCCTCATAGCAGCACATGACGGCGCGGTATACTC
>JBAXTR010000205.1:0-4256 GCA_037130095.1 Methanomicrobiales archaeon | reverse complement strand
CCATTACTGCGGGAATGAATGAGTGGTGAAATAACAATTCTGATATCCTGTAGAAAGGTTAGTCCGGTAGTTATTCCCATTACAATACACAATGATGAAAGAATCGCAATATTGACTGCAAAATAATATTCGTACCTGAAGTGTTGTACTGTTGCAAAAAAAACAATAAGCGACCAGGTAACGAAAAACAAGTGCTCCTGCCGTTTTTTGTGGTACAACTGGTACAATAAGAATATAAACCCAATCAAAGCAAGGAAAATCGCCAGATTATATGAACTATAGGCTAATGCCAAAGTCCAGGGTTTTGATTCGGTAATCTGGGTGAGTTCCGGTGATTGCCCGAACAAATTCATCAGTTGTGGCAGGACATTGTCCATGAAAAATAAACGAGTGATGATAATGGTAGCAACGATTAAACCCAGGATCGATAATAAAAACAGTTTGAAGTTACTTTTTATTTTATTGGACAGGATATATAAAACGACCGTTCCGGCGATAATGGCCGCAATTGCATAGAGTTGGGCTATACTATATTGCTGCAATGACATTCCTGGTTGTTGTACACCTAAAATAGCCATAAAAAGGATAACTGGTAAAAAAACTGCAAGGTTCGTAATTAATAGATAATCTGAACGTTCATTTTTGAAATAGTCCAGGATAAATTGAAATAAGGTGTAGATTGCAACAATTAGTCCAAAAAGGAGTATTGTCGGCATATTCAGGTACCCGATAAAATATACGATACCGGTTAGGAGTGAAAGTACGATACCCTCAATGAGGATTGGGTACTTTTTTAATTTGGATGATTTCTTTTTCCAATAGAATAAGGTGAGAAGGTAGAGAAGGCAGAATAACGTGCTGAAAAATGTTTCCAGGATATGGTGATCAACCGTACCAAACGAGGAATAATAAAAATATAACCCTGATATACAGGTGATAAGACCTGCTGATACAAGCCCAGTCTTCCAGTCCCACAGATGTTTTCCCAGGAAGTATATAACCGGGATCATGCATGCAGCAACTATTGGTGCTATCCAGGATGCTGCAATCATCATTTCAGTTCGAGAGGTCATCCCGAAGAGAAGACAACTACCTGCGGTAATAATCGGTAATAAGGGACCCCAGTCAATGGTTTTACCAACAGGGTACGCGGTCATGGGATCAAACCAGGAATAGTGGGGAAAATTATGGACCATTAATTCTATCTGGCGAAAATTGTACCACACATCGGGAGAACCAACCGTAATATAATGAGCTACATCACTTGAAGCAGCGGATAGCCCCCTGATCCATAGGGTGAATAGCATAAAAAAAACGAGAATTATAAAAATAATATATGAATAATATGGTTTCAGCCGGGTGTAATCCATAAAATATCAAATATCTAATTCATTTGTTATCACTAAAAAATATTTGGAAAAAGTAAATAACAATTCAAGAGTGGTAGGAAAAAAACTCATATTTCTCGGTATTTTGAATTAAGTATCTCCTTCTGATGGGATTTATAAACGAAGACCCGAATAAATACCTTGCCAAAAAATAAAATTGGTTGATCTGATATCGAGGGATGCAATAATAATTGTAAAAGGGCGAATCCAAGGACGGAGCAGTTTAGGATTAGAAATTGTTATCCTGGTGTTTTAAAAAAATGGGCTTATCAATTAATTCATATAATTAGTCGTATTGTCGCCACGTATGGTTACACTTGCAGCAACGGAAAAACCGTACTTCGCTCTCATCCGCGGCCCTTAACTGCCTCAGCCACCAGAAAGCAAGATTATTTTCGCATTTCGGGCACTTTATCTGGATCGTTGGAAGCGTCGGGATCGAGCCATCTTCTTCGACGATGACTATCTCCTTTTCGCTTCTCATCGTTTTCTTCTGCAGCTGATCACTATCTGATATTTTCCGGATATAACCGCATTTCCGGCATTTCAGCTGGCCTGCAGAAGCCATCAGAATACTCTTGCACTCAGGACAGAACATCGTTTCATCCATGCGCATGCAAACCAGATTAATCCTTGTATCACCCCATAAATGCTAAAAAAATCTATAAACTATCCACTGTCAGCCTGTCACATCAGTATCCTTTTTTTATCGAAAAACAGAGTATATTATGAATGATAGAGTACCTTATCCTAGTATCCTGCGTTTTTTTCCTGATCTTTCTTATACCCACCCGATACCGGCAGTATGCGGCCATTGTGGGATGGACGGGAATGGTACTATACCTCTTTGCCGAAATCCCCTATTACCTGTCAATCAATAATTTTCTGTACCCACTGCTTGCAGTACTTTCGGTACCGTTTCTTATTATTACCGGGCAGTTGTTACTCAAATCCGAACTACGCGTGATGCAGCTCTCACAGGCAGCTGCGGTAGCATTCCTGATTTATGCACCGTTTGAATTTATTCCGGCTCTTGGAAACTGGTTGATTTCAGTCGTGGTCGGGCAGGTATTCTGGGTCCTGAATGTACTTCACTATGATACTCTGCTGGTTGCATGGGACATGTTTCAGCGGTATGGGTACCGGATCCAGATCATTCTTGCATGTACCGGGATCCAGGGAATTGCTATCATGCTCGGTGTTGCCTCTGCGGTCCCATCCAACTGGCGGCAGAAAATCCTCTCGTTCCTCCTTGTTGTCCCGACCATCTATATCCTTAATATTGCCAGGAATGTGGCCGTGATAATCGCCTATACTGAACAATGGTTCCCATACATGACTGAAATTGCGGGTAACGGGGAGATTGGATACGAAAGTTTCTTCTGGGCACATAATGTGATTGCCGAAGGACTTGCCTTAGTCCTTCTTATCGGCATCGCATATGGGTTATTCAGGATTAACCCGGGGCTCGCTGAATTCGCACGCGACCTGACAGACCAGTATTATCGTTCGGTCTGCAAACTAGCGGGTAAGACTCCCCCGGCATCCCCACCGATGGAATAATTCATGGACAATCTGCAGGAAACTCGAATATTAACTTTGTTGAAATCCTACGTTTTGAAAATAAAGAAATAATATGGCTGCTCAGACAGGAAGGGATTTCACCCGCTCCCTGCCCCACCCCCATTAAGATATTCTTTTGGCAGGGTTTTCTGAAATTCGTTAGAATACTTAGAGATTCCAGTCCAGTCCCTATCCTAACCGGGGTGCAGCAGCGGCGGCGGGGCGAAGCCCCGAGAGCGTGAATAAATTTCATAATTATCTGCAGCTTGTCAATATCGGAATTATAGAAGCGAAAATAGCCACTATAACTACAATCAGTAAATTAAGCTGTTGATTGTGATCTCATGAATAGGTCTTGTGAAGGTAAAATATTCTCTGGATTGCCGAAAGGTTGGCAAATATGGCAATTATTACTACTGAAAGCCAGATAAACCCGGTTATTCCCCCGATGAGTATTACCAGTAGTGTTTCAGGTCTTCCAAAAAAACCGACCCCTTCAAGCGGGTCTTCAATTTTGCCGTCAATACGTTCTTTAAACCCAATTTCTGCATAAGCAACTGGTTTAATAAACGTATTCATGAGAGAACCGATGATTGCCAGGGCAACAATGCCAAAGTCAGTTGCCGGGGTTACTGTAATAAAGCGGCCCAGAATTGCAATCCCGGACAGCCCAATATCGAGAAGTACCAGCGCATCTACGTATTTATCAACTATCCAGTCAAAGACCGCCCCGAATTTTGTCTGGCGTCCGATTTTCCTTGCAACACTTCCATCCACAAGGTCAAGGAGTGCTGAAATAAAAAGAAAGATGCTCCCGATAACGAAATGGCGGTCAATAAAACTAATAGCACAGGCAACCCCAAACAGGAGCGACAGGAGCGAGATCTGGTTGGGGGTGATCCCGACTTTTACGAACACATCTGCTACCGGCTCCAGGTATCCGATAAATCTTGGCCTGAGTGCAGTAATGTTCATGTCCTAATTAAGTTGGGATTTTAACATTAATACTTGTTCTTTTACCCTTGTTCCCATGAATAGAGGCTTTTTATGCTCCGTCCGCATGGCTAGTCCGCGAAGTATATGTTATTTCAAGGGACTGAATAATTTGTACATTATTTACCGAATTTATTCAAGTGACGAGCTAACTTCTATTATCTTTCAGGTTGATAATCTGGACAAGAAGGACCCGTATGGCAGATTTGAGAGAACGACCTCATGTACTGATGATGTCCGAGATCACCGCGGATGGAAAGCTGACGCTCAAAAAAGGGACTTCAAGCAAGATCCTGATGAAATATATGTCCC
>JBAXTR010000204.1:0-4278 GCA_037130095.1 Methanomicrobiales archaeon | reverse complement strand
GGCAGATGAAAATTAAAAGTTTAATCTGGTATCCCTTTGCCTTTGATGAACATGGATACCATGTATTTACGTTGAATCAAATTTTAGAACAAAGACAGTGGACGCTGGAAGAGATTGATTTTCTCGGATCTGCAGCAAAGCAGATTAGCCTGGCACTGGATAAAATTACACTGCTCACCGAGCGCAAACTCACCGAACGCACCCTGAAGAGGGTGAACCAGAAGCTCAACATCCTCTCCCAGCTGACACGAAAAGACTTGACCAGCCAGCTCTTTGTCCTGACCAGCTACCTTGAGCTGGTAAAAAATCAGTTAAAAGGGCAGGACTGCATCATCGAGACCGTCCAAAAAGGTGTTGAAGCGGTCCGGTTAATCCACGAGACCATTGAATATTCGAAAGATTACCAGGACATGGGTGTAAAACCTCCAAAATGGCAGAACGTGAAGATGGTATTGTTGCTCGGGCTCTCACACATCTCCATTGGGAATATCCGGCACAGCCTTGAGATAGGAGACCTCGAGATCTTTGCCGATCCTCTGCTGGAAAAGGTATGCCAGCGCCTCTTCGAGAACTCGTTTGTTCATGGCGACCATGTCACGTTGATCAGGGTCTGGCACACGGTGACTCCGGGGGGGCTTACTATCTTCTTTGAAGATGACGGTATAGGCATTTCCCAGGAGAAGAAAGAGCAGATCTTTTTGAGAAGCGAACGGACCAGTGCATCGAGAGGGAGTCTCATTTTTGCCCGTGAGATCCTCGATATCACCGGCATCACCATCGATATCACCGGCATCACCATCGATGAGACCGGCGAGCCGGGAAAAGGAGCTCGGTTTGAGATTGTCGTGCCGGAAGGTACATGGCGTATCGCAGGTACTAGAGTGTAATGGCAGCGCCACTTCGTGTCCTCTACGTCGATGATGAACCCGCTCTTCTGAGCATCGGCAAGATATTCCTTGAGAAGGAGGGGGATTTCGCTGTCGATACCCTCACCTCTGCCGGCGAGGCACTGGAGCAGCTGAAGAATGGGCGGTATGATGCTATCGTCTCCGACTACCAGATGCCGCGGATCGATGGGATTACATTCCTCAAGAAGCTCAAGGCATCAGGGAATACAACCCCTTTCATCATCTTCACCGGGAGGGGGCGGGAGGAGGTGGTCATCGAAGCTTTCAACAACGGTGCCGATTTCTATCTCCAGAAAGGAGGGGATCCGAAAGCCCAGTTCATTGAACTTGCGCACAAGATTCAATCTTCAGTAAACCGGCAGAGAACAGAAAAACTGGCCAGGGATACCGAAAAACGACTCTATGATATTATTAATTTCCTTCCTGATGCGACATTTGCCATCGATACCGAAGGTAAGGTAATCGCATGGAACCGGGCAATCGAAGAGATGACCGGTGTCCCTGCCCGCGAGATGCTTGGCAAGGGAGACTACGAGTATTCTGTTCCCTTTTACGGGGAGCGCCGTCCGATCCTTATCGATCTCGTTGCCATCCTGGACGAGGGAATGACCCGGGGCAAGTACGCCGTTATCAAAAAAGAGGGCGGTATCCTCCTTGCGGAGACCACGCTTCCCCGGCCCCTTGGAAAACATTCTGTCCTGCTTGGAAAAGCCTCCCTTCTCTATAATGACGAAGGGAAGGCTATCGGCGCTATCGAGTCCATCAGGGATATCACGGAACAGAAACATGCCGAAGAGGAACTCCGTAAGAAAAACGAGGAACTCAATGATTCTTATCAGCAGATTGCAGCCAGTGAAAAGGCACTCCGTGCCAACCTGGATGAACTGACCCGGCAGGAACAGACCATCCGGGAGAGGGAAACGCAACTCGACGCCATGGCCACCAACATCCCCGGGGTTGTCTATCGGTTCTATGTGAACCCGGATGGGACAACAGGGTTTGATTATATCAGCGAGCGCAGCCAGGAGGTACTTGGAATTGAGAACGACCCGGTCACATTTTTTGAAAAGGTTACTGAGGGTATTGTCCCGGAAGACCGGGAATGGTTCTTCAGTTCGGTCCAGAACGCCATCAGCACAAAAACTCTCTGGGAGTTTGATGGCGGGTATGTCAGACCATCAGGAAAAAAAATCTGGATCAGTGCCGTATCCAGCCCGGTAATCGAAGATGACCGGCTCATTTTCGATGGTGTTATTTTTGACAATACTGCGCGGAAGCAGGCGGAGGGGGCGCTGCGGGAAAGCGAGGAAAAATACCGCACTCTTGTCGAAAAGGCGAACGAAGCGATTATCATCGCACAGGATGGATTCTTTGTCTTTGCCAACCGCAGGATGGCCGACCTCCTGGGTGTGCCAGCTCGTGACCTTGAAGGCAGGCCGTTTATCGATTTTATCTGGCCCGGGGACCGGGAAATGGTGTTTGCGAATTACAGCCGGCGGGTTTCCGGGGGGACCATCAGCGATGCCTATGATTTTCGGATCATCGGTGCAGGTGGAGAATTAAAATGGGTGTTCCTGTCCGCAACTGCAATCCAGTGGAAAGGGAGACCAGCAACGCTCAACCTGGTGACCGATATCACCGAACGCAAAGTGGCGGAAGATGCGTTGCGGGAAAGCGAAGAAAAGCTCCGTCTGAAGCTTGATTCAGTCCTTTCACCGGATGTGGATATCGATGACCAGGACCTTGCAAATATTATTGATATTGAATCAGTCCAGTCCCTGATGGATGATTTCAATGCAGCCACAGGTATACCAATCGGGATTATCGACCTGAAGGGAAATATCCTGGTAAAAGTCGGGTGGCAGGACATCTGCACACTATTCCACCGGGCACACCCCGAAACCAAAAAGAACTGTATTGAAAGCAATCTCGCCCTGAGCAGCGGTGTAATGAAGGGGGAGTTCCGTGCCTACCGGTGTAAGAACAATATGTGGGATATTGTTACACCAATCTTCATCGGGGACAAGCATATCGGGAACCTTTTTTTCGGCCAGTTTTTCTACGAAGACGAAGCCCCCGATCTTTCGGTATTCATTACCCAGGCAGATACATACGGATTTGATAAAAACCAGTATCTTGCCGCACTCAACCGGGTGCCACGGTGGAGCAGGGAAAAAGTAAAGCATATCATGAAGTTTTATGCAAAATTCGCAGATCAGGTCTCAAAGCTCAGTTATAGTAACCTGAAACTCGCAAAAACGCTATCCACCCAGAAACTGGTTGAAGCATCCCTGCAGGACCGTGAAGAGCAGTCCCGCTTGCTCCTGTCACAGTTACCTGATATTGTCATGGTGCACCAGGACGGCATCCTGGTGTATGCAAACCAGACGGCAGTAGATAAAACCGGGTTCTCCCGGGAAGATCTCCTCGGTTCACATTTATTCGATTACGTGGTGCCGGAATACCAGGAAATTATCACCCGGAACATGGCACGAAGGGCTGCAGGGGACCAGGTGGGCGATTATATGGTCGATATGGTGAATAAATCCGGTGCCCTGCGCCATGTCATTGTCCGGACTTCCCCTATTGTGTTCAACCACGTACCTTCTGTCGTGATGATCCTGGATGACATCACCGAGAGCCAGAAGGCTGAAGTGGCCCTCAGGGAATCAGAGAGCCTCTATCGGACTATTTTTGAAACGACCGGTGCTGCCACGATCATTATTGACAATGTTACGACGATCACCATGGCAAACGCGGGATTTGCTGCACTATCCGGCTTTTCCATTGATGAACTGGAAGGAAAGAAGAGCTGGACTGAGTTTGTTGTGCCTGAAGATCTCGAACAGATGAAACAGTACCACTACGACCGCCGGAATGACCCATCAGGGGAAGCACGGGTCTATGAGTTCAGGTTTATCAACCGTTACGGGGAAATCCGGCATTGCATCAATAACGTAAGCGTTATTCCAGGGACCACCCGGAGTGTTGCATCGGTTGTCGATATCACAGAACGAAAACTGTCAGAGGAGGCGCTCCGGGAAAGCGAGAAAAAATTCCGGGATATGTTTGAAAGTTCGGTGATGGGATTGTATAAGACTGCACCCAACGGCCGGCTGATCAAGGCCAACGACACGTTTGCCCGCATGTACGGATATTCCAGTGCTGACGAAATACTAACAGCCAGGGTGAACGTCGTGCACTTTTATGCCAACCCGGAAGACCGCAACGAAGTGGTTCATTTTCTTACCGAAATGGGGGTGGTGAAGAACTATGAATGCCCGCACCTTAAACGGGACGGGACCGTTTTCTGGGTATCGATAATGGCCCGGGCTGTCCGGGATGACGATGGTACCGTCCTCTTTTATGA
>JBAXTR010000203.1:0-4281 GCA_037130095.1 Methanomicrobiales archaeon | reverse complement strand
ATATTGTCAGGGGTAACAACGAAGTAATAATTATGGTTTTCAACACCCTCATAGAATTTTTCAACCCATGGCCTCGGGTCATAGTCCGTGCCTTTTTTCCAAAGTACAGCATCCAGTCCTCCCGGGGGTGTAATGGTCCTGACTGTCCGGTTCGGCTGGTCTGCATCAATGACCTGGATGGTAAACGAAGGGAATACTTCGGTAGCTGATGAGCTGGCGACACTTGCCGCCTTACTCTCTGTTGTTCCAACAAATGTCGACTCGTAGGGGTTTACCGTATAGCGGAGCTCCCAGTAAGGGAATGGCATCGGGATTGGTTCTGTTGATCCAGGGTCCTTCCCCTCTATAGTGGCATAGATTTTCATTGAGGTTGATTCAAACTCACTTGTTTGTGAGTAAATTCCAGAATGGGGGATTGGAGTGGGTGTCGGCGTCAGGCTATATCGTGCGGGATCTACAAATCCGAGACCCTTTGATTGGCCGCTCCACGATGGCGTCGTAGTTGGCATTTTTGTCGGTACTGCGGTCACCTGAGGCTTATCCTGTGATGCTTTAAACCGGGCATAGGAATCGTCTTCCGTTGCAATAGGGGTATTGGTCGGTTTTGGAGTAGCCATCCCCGGGATTGTCGCGGGTATACTCATATCAACAGGTTTACCGGTTACCATGGGTTTCACGACGAACGCTACGACAAGCACGATCGCGAGACCAAGGACCACCATTATTACGTCCCGCTTCTCCATACGATAATTTTGGCTGTTGCTAGTATAATATAATGCATCCTGTCACATGTAAAAAAAATCAGAAATCTGGGTAGCGGTTTCCGAGTATTATGATTGGTCATCTATTCCAAAATTTCATGAGCAGATCATTAATAAAACGGGTGAATTGGGTTAGCGGCCATATTCAATTAAGGCATCCCTATATTGGACCTCATGACCTGTCATTGCCTTAACAAGTTCATCTATCCCGGAACAGCTGCCAGGTTAAGATTTGTATCAATTCCAAAGACCTTGAAATCATAACGGTGTTTATGTCCCATTGGAGGGCATGGACCTGCGTACTCGATCGTTCCAAAACGGTTCAATCCCTGGAGCGCGCTAATGGGGAATGTTACGGCAGTGGTTTTGGGTATTTTTTCAGGGAGGACCGATACGAGTTCCACATTCCATATCAACCAGTGTACAAACCCTTTTTCACCCAGTGCTAAAAGATCGTTCATGATCAGGGCAAGGGATTTGGAAACCGAATTATCAATTCCATGGATTTCAAGAGCAGGTAACTTGCCCTCACCATCACAGGTATACGCTGGGGGCAGCGTAGGAACTGATATTCTCACTTTCAGCTCATTCATAATGAAAAAAATGTTTCCTGCTTTATGGATGTATCTCCAACTATTATGCTATTGGTTATTTCAGGAAGCGTCCTTACCGTCTATCTTAACACCGGTAGGTACTGTATTACACTGTGCGGCACCTACCTGGTACATATTGCAACCGTTTCGCCATATTGAAGCACATGCCCCCTCATCGCTGCAACAAGCTCGTGACTCGTACTTCCTGGCAGAATCGAAAGCATTGTATCAAGTCCATATACCCTGAACAGGTAACGGTGGGACTTTCCAGTTGGTGGGCAAGGGCCGGAATAACCTGTTATCCCATGGTCATTCAGGCCCTGGTTACAAGGGAAAGGCAATGTTACATCGGAAATTTTAGGAATATTTCCGGGAATAATCTCCACCGGAGGAATATTCCAGATTAACCAGGGTGTAAATGAGCAACATGACCGGATAAAGGGATTGACTACCCAGACCGCCATTGACGTTGCTTTAAGCCCGTGAAGTTGTATGCGTGGAGATTCATCTCCACCATCACAGGTACAGGTCGGAGGAAACTCGAGAAAATCAAGAGATACACGGATATTTCCAACCATTTTAACCACCCCACGAGGAACAAAAATTATCAGTAATGTTATTTAGCATCTCGGATTTGAACCAATATTGACCGCTACCAGGATAGTCTGCCTGTAACCAGAAAAAAACGATCTGGACCGGATATCACAGGTTCATTGCGTATAATATAAGAAATACAGGCCATTCTCTTTTCGAATCTTCTGCGGCGTTACAGGTATCATTCACAAGGTTATTCCATTATAAAGAATTGTATTTCTGTTAAGAGATCTCAAATGGTAAATTCCGATGACACCCCTGCTCCAGAATTTCTCTGCTATACCGACGGGGCTTCACGGGGAAACCCCGGGTCAGCTTCTTATGCATTCATCATAATTAAGAATGGATCAATCCTCCATGAAGAGAGTGGATTTCTCGGGTGCAGCACCAATAATGTTGCAGAATATATGGCGGTCATCCATGGTCTTTCGTGGCTTGGTCAGATTACAGGGGGCCCTGTCCAGGTTTACTCTGACAGCCAACTTGTCATGCGGCAGATGTCAGGCACTTATTCCGTCAAAAAACCACATCTTGTAGCGTTACAACGGGATGCATCCGAGCTCGCCAGGAGGTTTGAATCGGTCACCTATCATTCAGTTCCAAGAGAAAACCCATACATCCGGCGGGCTGACATGCTCTGCAACCAGGAATTGGACCGTACTAATAAACCGCAGGACTGATAGCCCCTTTGTAATATTTCAATGTAACAGGATACAAATTTGAAGCATTATTTCTCGATCCAACCGGAAAAAGCCGGATAATTCGTTCAGCAGGCAATTTAATTTTTTTCCCGGTCCACTGATATTATTTTTCCACAGGCAGTGTTAATTTCGCGCGATGAATCCAGTTTCCGGGGCTGTTTATCGTGCCGATACGTATTTATTTATGGACTGATGTCCTTATAGAAAGATACAAAAATCTGCTATCAGTGAGGACAAATAATGCCAAAACAAGAGAATAAAAAGGCATCCAACGCTCAGGAAGCACCCTGTACGAAAGATTGTAAGACCTGTAACGCCGCAGAAAAAGGACAGCGCCCCGAATGTAACCAGAAGGCAAAGATCGATGTAAAACATGTCATTCTTGTCCTTTCTGGCAAAGGTGGGGTGGGAAAATCAACAGTTTCTGTTAACCTTGCATTTGCACTTTCAAGCCATGGTTACAAGGTAGGCCTCCTTGACCTCGATATCCACGGGCCGAATATTCCTAAAATGCTCGGTATCGAGGAACACAAGCTCTCAGCAATTGGTGAAATGATTGAACCTGTCCACGTTACCGGAAATCTTTCAGTTATTTCAATGGCATTTCTCCTTCCTGATGTTAGTACGCCAATTATCTGGCGAGGCCCGATGAAAATGAGTGTGATCCACCAGTTCCTCGAAGAAGTCAACTGGGGCCCGCTTGATTTCCTCGTTGTCGATCTCCCTCCCGGTACCGGTGATGAGGCACTAACGATTGCCCAGCTCGCACCAAATGTAAAAGGGGCTGTGATCGTCACGACACCACAGGATGTTGCAACGCTTGATTCCAAAAAGGCAATAAAATTTGTTCAAAAATTAGGTCTGCCGGTTATCGGGATAGTTGAGAACATGAGCGGGATGGTATGCCCCCACTGTCACGAGGAGATAGACCTCTTTGGAAAAGGGGGTGGAAAGAAAATTGCCGATGAATTCGATGTACCGTACCTTGGGAGTATCCCGATCGATCCTGAAATGCGAAAGGCCGGTGATGAAGGGCGCCCCTATCTTGTCAACCATGAGAAAAATGTTACCTGGAAGAGTGTTGACAACCTTATGGAAGCATTAGTAAAGGTGGTTGAGCGATAAATGGATTATTTGAGGGTCCTTTGTGGCAGGGAGAAACCTATCAGTATCTATGATGATGTTATTACCTGCCTCAATGACATCCGCATGATCCCTGATATGATCGAACCGATCTACAGGAGTGCGATGACGTTTGACGAAGAAACGCTTGATCGATTCCGTTTCGCTCTGATCAGGCTCCAGATTTATTCTGATATCCACCGTTATGAGGACCTCGAGCGATCCCAACATATAAAATATGTTGCACAGGTACTGGAAAAAATAATTTTTGGGTCACTCCTCATGGAACATGAAGAACTCGCAAACGAATAATAGGGGATTTACCCCCATTTTTGTTTTTTATCTTACCGGATCCGGAATCGATCACGAGTACCTGGAAAATACTGGCGGTTTCAAGGAGAAATAGTGCCGTTCTAACTAATTTCAGTACTTCTCTAATTCACCTTTTTCAAATATGGAGGATTCAACCTTCGATTCATAAACCCTCCATCAAATAAGTTGGTTTAGGGT
>JBAXTR010000202.1:0-4287 GCA_037130095.1 Methanomicrobiales archaeon | reverse complement strand
AACCCGGCCTGATTAGAATTGATGAAGTTCTTCTTATTGTCAAATACGTAAACCGCGGCTACTGATTCGTCAAAGATGGCCTGGTATTTCTCCTCGCTCTCCTGCAGCGCTTTTTCAATCCGTTTTCGTTCTGTGACATCCATTGCCACCCCGACATAGCGGGAGACCCGCCCGTTTTCATCCCGGAGGGGAAATCCCCTGTCCCAGATATGACTGATATTTCCGTCAGGCTGAAGAATACGGTAATCATGGTCGAAGGGTAATCCGGATTTCTCTATTTCGAGAGTAGCAAGGACCCGCTCCCTGTCATCCACATGAATAGCATCGATGAAAGACCGCGGATTATGATAAAGGCTCTCCCTGGAACGTCCCCATATGCGCTCGAAACTTGGACTGACATAGAAAATCTTCCCAATTTCGACATCAGCCATCCAAAAGGCCTCATCAATTGTTTCAGTAATTAACCTGAATCTTTCCTCGCTCTCTATCAGAGCTTCTTCCGCCTTCTTACGCTCGGTGACATCGGATAGGAAAGTCAGCGTGGCAGGCCGTCCCTCCCAGTCTATTACTACCGAACTGAGCTCAAACCAGCAGGTATTCCCATCCTTTGAACTCACCCGGAACGGGTAGCGGGAGGGAAGTTCCTCACCTTTTAATCGCTTCAGGTACCGCTCCATCACTATGGCACGGTCAGCAGGGTTGATGATATCAGAAAACGGCACAGACAGAAGTTCCTGTTCTGAATACCCGGTCAAATCGATTGCTCTTTGATTGACCAGTTTCAGCATACCGTCCTGTGCCACAACAATAGCTTCATCTGCGTTTTCGATTAACTGCCGATATTTCTCCTCACTTTTCTTAAGAGCCCGGGCAGCTTTTTTACTGGATACTGCCGACTTGATCTTGTGGGCCAGTTCAGCAAACTGCGGTTCCGGGCCCCCCGCTTTCTGGACGTAAAAGTCCACACCGCTGTTGATTGCCTGTATGACCACTTCTTCCCTGCCTTTTCCCGTGAACAGGATGAACGGGATCTCTCCGGATTTCGTCCGACCTCCTCGAGAAACCGGATTCCGTCCATACCGGGCATCTGGTAATCGGATACGATGGCGTCGAATTGTTCATTCAGGAGGAGTGTTAAGGCAGCAGGTGCCGAATCAATAGTTGTAACGGAAAAATCCCCGGACTCCTCTAAAAACAATTTACCGATCTCGAGAAGATCGGTTTCATCATCGACATAGAGTACCCGGAGAGGATCTGCCATTATGTTGTTTTTCCTTGTGATACACCTTGTACCTTTCGGCACCTGGATCAAACAGTGAGTTCTTCCCCGGCCTGCCGGAAATCACATTTCCGTTATTTCATAATCTGTGGGGAATCTCCGGATATTCACATGTATCGGAGTTAGTGGCCTGGCTAAGTTACAGAAAACCGGGAGTTTTTTTTTCATTAAAATACAACGATGTGCCAGCAACATTGTATATAGAACTGGTATCAATTACCGTTGTGGTGTATTATGGATAAATTCGAACAGATGTCTGAAGCATGGCAGAAAATGACCCCGGCAGAGCAGAGTGCGGGTCTGGAAATGTACAAAGAGAAATGTATTTGTCCCACCTGCCCCACCTACAACGATTGTGCAAAGAATGCAAAAGAACGACTTTTTTGTGCAATAGGGAAAAGTTTCATGTGCATCTCCGAGGCGAAAAGCTGCATGTGCCCGACCTGCCCTGTCACACCCGAGTATGGCATGAAATACCAGAAATTCTGTGTCCGTGGTTCTGAAATGGCCCAGCGGTACGAGAAGACGATTTGGGGGACCTCACTGAACCGTTAATCAGAAAATCCGCCAGATTCTCATAATAAATGAGCTGACCAACCAATTTTGTGAGCAGTAGTTATCCTGGAAGCGTTGCATTGGAACCCGCTGCCCCCGAATGGTGGAAGGTGCCCTGAGGTCACCCGTTTTTCAGGGCAACAATATCTTTTACGCCGACCAGTTTCCAGACCGCCGAACGCTCTTCGCGGACAATGACGTCCGGACTGTCATCCGGGCTGTGACCAAGCGCCGTGAGGACTCGGGGTGAAAGCCGGTTTTTTGCAATCATGTCAACGAACTGCTGTCGTACATTCGTTTTCTGCTCCGGGTTTTGTACCTCTTCCAGGCTTCCCTGCAGGCTTACAAATGTAAACGATGAGAGGTCTGGTGCGTACTCTTCAATCTCGACAGAGACCTTTGGATTTTTTGAAAAATATTCCATTTTTCTGCCGTATTTCGTGGATAGGAAGTAGATATACTTCTTGTCAAAGACGTACATGAACGGTGCTGTATAGGGGTGATCACAGGCACCAAAAGAAATCCTTGATACATACTGGCGTTCGATCAGGGCATCATATTCGGCTTTTTGCATCTTTGGGATTTTTAACGGATCCATTCTCTATCATCCTGTGATAACTATACTCTCCCGGGTGAGATGAAAAGGATTATCGGGATTGAACAGGTCCAGGTGGTTTTTTCCCGATACCAAAAACACCCTGGCCTTCAGCCTTCCCGGTGGACGTTTTCGAGGTACCGGTCCATTGTAAATTTTCGCTTCAGTCCCTGTGCATTCATGTACCGCACCATGCCAAAGATGGGGCGTTCCCCCCATGGGCGGTCGTGTTTGCCAAAACACCAGGCAACCCCGGCGTATCCGTTCGGGTCCCGCCCGTCGATCTCGTATTTATTGTTGAGGTACAGGGCTGTCGAATATGCCTCCTCCGGTGTCCGGCTCCACTCGAGGACCTTCTTGCCCCAGTACATCCTCATGTAGCCCTGCATCTTCCCGGTTTTCACCATCTCCTGTTGTGCAGCATTCCAGAACGGGTCATGGGTTTTGAACCGCTCCAGGTCGTCTAGGGAATACACATACTCCCGTGGATCAGACTGGTGAAGGGCCAGGGTTTTCTGTGCCCATGCAGGAAGCGATGAGAATGAATCGTACTGATCGTTGTACCGGACAAAATTCACGGCAAGTTCCCGGCGGACGATCAGCTGTTCGAGAAAGGCCGGAGTCCCACCCCCGCCGTGTTCCTGTGCGAGGACTGCGAGGGTAACCGGGGATATCTGGCCGAAATGGAGGTAGGGGCTCATGTCCGAACCCCCCTCCCCACCGGGATCATTGCGGTTATCTGCATATTCCCCGAGCCGTTTGTCGAGGAATTGCAGGAACCTCCGGTTCGCCTCCGTTGTCCCTCCTCTGTAGAGATCTGATGCAGGGACCGACCGGTCAACCAGGAGCTGCGAGAGTATTGCACCGGTTGGTTCACCGGCAAGCGTGGGAAGATCAAGGGCAGGAGAAGTGTGCTCAGGACTTTCCGTTTCAACAGGGTGGAGAAACCTGTCCGCCTGGTACGTGACCTTCCGGCGGAAGGTTGCTGCAGAATACTCCTCTTTTTGAGAGGCCACCTCTACGGGTACCACGACGTTTCCCTCAACCTGCATGAGCGAGCATGGGCACCGTTTCGCAACATCAAGGTACCACAACTGCTGCTGCCGGAGGTAGCCCCTGTCAACAATTACGACTGCAGCATTGTTCGCGAGGGCCAGGACTCCGTTGTCCGGGGGCTCAGTCCTGAGTACAAACTGGATCCCAAGGGATTCGAGAGAATGTGCGACGTCCACAAGCCCTTCCAGCATGAACCGGAAGTGACGCAGGTTAGCTTCCGGGTAGGTCTGCCAGAGCCCGGAATACACAACCAGCGGGAGATGGGCTGCGTCCGCACGTTCTATTGCATACCGGAGTGCCGGGTTCTCCTCTGTCCGGTGCGAAGACTGCATCCAGTAGAGGACATAATTCCCGGCTCTTACAGGGGCACTATTGAGTATCCTGATTCGTTCAGCCTCAGCGCTGGCGATCACAGGATCTACTTATCCCTGAATGGTATTGCTTTTTCTGCCACCGAATTTTGTGACGAACAGGGAACGATAAAAAAGGGATTAATGTTTCCAGATTAGTAAAAGCGATGATGGGTGCCTTGGGCCAAATCTTCCGGAACCAACAGATCGGGGTTCGCATACACTTATCATCAAAAAACCCGATAAATCGTAGTAGAACATGAAAACACTCATCGAAGTCCACCAGGAAGGAAAATATTTCGTGGCTGTCGATCTACTCACGAATGTAGCAGATCAGGGGGTTTCAGAGGAAGAGGCGGTTTCTAACCTCAAGAAAGGACTTGAGGAGCGTTACCAACTCCTGATTGAACTGACACCCCGGGACCACAAACTGACCTACCTGGATATTGAAG
>JBAXTR010000201.1:0-4338 GCA_037130095.1 Methanomicrobiales archaeon | reverse complement strand
GAAGACTGAGGTCTTAAAAGACATCAAAACTGCAGAAGAAGAGTATAGTAAAACGATACGTAATGCAGCGGCAGACAAGAAAAAAAGTCTTGCCAATGCGGAACTTGAAGCGGAAAACCTGCTTGTCAAAGCAAAAAGCTCCGCGGAAGAGTACAGGAAGAAACGCATTGCGGATGCCAGGACACATGCTTCAGAGTCACATGCCCGGATCATCAAGGAAGGTGAACAATCCATTATCGCGCTCAGAGAACACGGGCGCAAAAACCTTGGCCGTGCAGTAGAGCTGCTTGTCACACGGTTCAAGGAGCAGGTGCATGTTAAAACCTAGGCAGATGAGCCGCCTGTTTATTGCGGCCTCCAAAGACCAGATGGAGCCGATTATCCAGGAGCTTTACCGCCACAATGTATTTCATATTGAAGATTTTGTTGATCAGTCCAAAGAGGAATACGCAGGATTCCGGATAGGTATGCCTCTTCCCGGGGCCAGTGAGGTATCGAGCGAGCTGATAAAAATCAGGTCCCTCGCAGCGGCATACATGGTAAAACCTGATGATGAAGAACCGGAAATGATTCGCCGTACTTCTGAAATCAGGTCCCTGATTGAACAGGATCTTCCCGTTATTGAGAAAGAAACCGAAGGCCTGACCACGATGCGCACGCGGCTTGAGAACGAGGAGAAAGACCTCGAACAGAAGATCGCGGGCCTGAAACCTTTTGCTGATATTCCCGTTGATCTCGATCTGTTACGCGGATATGAATCAATTGTGGTGTTTGCTGGTTTCGTAGCACGCGACGTGGCCCCGGAAGTTTCGCACGATCGTTTCTATTACCCTTCCAAAACAGGGAATTTTATTGTTATTGCAGTACCGGTTGAATCCCGGTTGTCTGTGGAAAAAGCTTTGAATGAAGCGATGTTCCAGCAGGTCCAGATCCCTGAAGAAACGGGTCCGGCTGCGAAGGCAATCAGTTCGTACCAGTTGCAGGCTGTTTCAATCAAAGAACAGATTGAGGCGAACAAGCAGAAGTTAGCAGAGAACAGGAAAAAATATGCAGGATTCCTGCTTGCCTGTGATGAGCTTCTCACAACTGACGTCTCAAAGGCAGAAGCACCTCTCCGTTTCGCAACAACAGAACAGGCATTTGTTGCTGAAGGATGGGTCCCGGTGAACGAAGTTGAACCCCTGACAAGGGTGATTAACGAGGTAACCGGCGGGAAATGTTACATTACTGAATTACCCGTTGACCTCGAACATGATTCTGTCCCGGTCGAGTATAACAACCCCTCGTTTGCCAGGCCGACCGAATTGATCATCGATATCTATGCAAGACCAAGGTATTCAGAGATTGACCCGACACTCATTGTTGCGTTTATCTTCCCGCTGTTCTTCGGGTTGATCCTCGGGGATGTCGGGTACGGTCTGATATTACTTGCCGTAAGCCTGCTCCTTCGCCGTTATTTCAAACGCGGGGATGGTGCCCAGCTGGTAAACATTTTAATGATCTTTGCATTTTCCTCGATTATATTCGGATTATTGTATTCCGAGTTCCTCGGGTTTAAAATGCCTTGGCATCCCCTGATCTTCTCCCGTCATATGAATATTGGCGGTGAAGGGGGAGAAGGAGCAGCGATTCCCGGACTACTGGTAATGGCTATCTGGATTGGTATTATCCAGATTACACTTGGCAGACTTCTCGGAATGATCAACCATTCAAGAATGGACCACGGTTCGCACCGGGTAAAAGCAGTTCTTGCAAATCTTGGCTGGTTATTTGTGATGTGGGGGATCCTTATAGCGATCTGGTCGTATTTCGCGATTCCTTATATGCCGGACCTCATGAAAGTCCCGCAGGTGGCAGCAGGTCTGAACCTTGCGACCCTTAGCGGCCTTATTATGATTGTTCTCGGGGTAGTATTCATTGCGAGAGAGAATATTCTCGACATATTTGAATTGCCTACAATCATCAGTCACGTGCTATCCTATGCCCGTCTGGTTGCTGTAGGACTTTCATCAGTGGCTATCGCAATGGTAGTAAATTTTATTGCAATAGGAATGATAATTGAGCCTCAGCTCGAGCATCTTTCTATTGTTGGTATTGTAATCATCATCATTGGTGTGCTCATCTTTATCGTGGGCCACATTGGTAATGCAGCACTCGGGCTGATTGGTGGTGCACTACAGTCCCTCAGGTTGCAGTACGTCGAATTCTTCACCAAGTTCTACAAGGGTGGAGGCCAGAAATATAATCCATTTGGAATTAAAAGAAGATTTACGGAGGAATAAAACATGGCAGATGGAACAATGACACTTGAAATGATACAGGCATCGCAGGTTGGATTAAAGGCGGTAGGTGCAGGTCTTGCAGTCGGTATGGCCGGGATAGGCACTGGTGTTGCCGAAATGGGAATTGGTTCTGCAGCAGTAGGTGCTGTAGCCGAAGATAAAGACATCTTTGGGCTGGCATTACTCTTCACCGTCATTCCTGAAACGATTGTTATCTTCGGGCTCGTGGTCGCACTCCTGCTCTTATTCTAAGCGGGGCAGACTATGGGTCTGGAAGCAGTTGTCGGAGATATCAGGGCTAAAGGGCAGAAAGAAGCTGATGCGATCCGTGAGGAAACAAAAGCTGAAGTAAACGGGATCCTGAACGCGAGCCAGGTACAGGCAGAAAAAGTTAAACTGGCTGTGGAAGAAACCGTGTCAAAGCAGGTAAAACATATTGAGAGCCAGGAATTATCAGCAGCAAACCTGGTCGTCAAACGGGAACGTTTGAACACACAGAAGGCCCTGCTTGATGAGGTATACCAGAGTGCTCTGGATTCAGTGCAGAAACTTCCTGACAGCTTCCACCGTGAAGCGATCAAGTCACTCCTGTCTGATGCTAAAAAGCAGATCCCTGAAGGAATCGTGCATTGTAATGCACGTGACATGAAGGTCCTGAAGGAATTAATTGCACAGGAGAATGTATTCAAAGGGTACTCAGTAGGGAATGAGGTAGAAATCGAAGGAGGAGTTATGGTCGAGAGCAAAGACGGTTCCCTCCAGCTCGATCTCAGCTACCGGACATTCCTGAACCAGGTCTGGGAAACAGGTCTCAAGGATGCATCTGATATCCTTTTCGGTTAAGGAGGTACGAACATGGCTGAAATGACTGGCGGTCCTGCCCCTTACATATACGTTGGCACACGGTTGCGGGTGAGGAAGTCCAAACTTCTGCCAAAAGAAGAGTACATGCGGATGCTCAACATGGGCCTGCCGGAGATTACCCGGACGATCGAAGAAATGGAATACAAGCGGGAAATCGATGAATTGAGTGCATCATTTTCAGGCATTGACCTGATCGAGATTGCACTGTCATGGAACCTTGCAAAGGAATTCCAGACAATCATTGATATTACACCGGGGACGCTCAAGGAATTCACACAGGCATACCTTCGCCGGTGGGACATCCAGAATGTGCTTACCATTATCCGGGGTAAATTCCAGGGCCTGAAACCCGGGAAAATCAAGGAGATCCTTGTACCTGCCGGAGAACTGGACCGGGTATTCCTGGACCGGTTACTCCTCGAGGAATCCCCTGACAGGGTTGTGGAAGCGTTAAAAGATACGAAGTTATACCCCGTCCTTGCCAGGGAATTCCCGGCAGCGTCCGTGAGCAGGTCCCTCTCACGTCTCGAAAACGAGATGTACAAGCAGTTTTATGCAAAACTCATTGAGGGAGCTCACGGGGTAAAAGGTGGGAACCTGTTTCTCAATTATATCAGGCTTGATATCGATATCACAAATATCAAGAACCTGTTCAGGCTTCGTGTGGACACGATCGAGGAAGACGCAAGGGAAATGATGATCCCGGGAGGTACCTTCACCGTGGAGGAGCTCCAGAAATTAAATTCAATCACAGATCAGAACGAGTTTATTGATGCCCTTATGGCAAGGGTCCGTGTGAAAACGCTCCTGGCGGTACTTGATACACTCAGGGGAGATAAACCGATTCGTGAGATCGAGATAGAATTAATCAAGGTCCAACTCGAGCAGATGGAGAAAATGGCAAAATTAAACCCGTTTTCTATCCACCCGATCCTCGTGTATCTCGAGAAGAAAAAGTACGAGGTCTTCAATCTGCGTGCCATTGCCCGTGGCAGGGAGTCAAAACTCCCCACTGACCGGATAAAAGGGTACCTGGTGGTGTAGATGGAGATTGCAGTCATTGGAAACAGTGAGTTCATCCTTGGGTTCCGGCTTGCCGGCATAAGGAAGACGTATGCAGCAGAAAGCGAAGCAAAGCTCACAGAATATATCAACGGAGTTCTTGGGGACAACGAAGTCGGGATCCTTGTCC
>JBAXTR010000200.1:0-4349 GCA_037130095.1 Methanomicrobiales archaeon | reverse complement strand
ATACGATTGACCCCTGCTGGGCGAGCATCATCTTCACCGGGTGGAACGGGGATATGCGGACCTCCCGCAGGGCGGACTCCCCGGTTTTTGCAAGTTGCGCTACATACCCGAGGTCGTTCAAGGCCTGAACGGCATGTTCAACCAGAGCGGAATCAATCCCGAACGCCCTGGCAACCGCTTCCCTGATGTTCCCTTCCCCTACACCTATCCGCAGGTCTTCAAGCATGATCCGGGCGAGGTACCGTCCTTCGAGAGGGCTTGCATTTGCGATGAGTTTCCGAACAACAAGTAATTTTTCCCGTTGCGATTTCTTCCCCCCGGTATCAGCGATTTTTTCGAACTCGTGAAATACGGTGACGAGGTCGAGTTGCTCTGAAAAAAAGCTGGTCTGCTCTTTTCCAGAGAGGAGAAGTTCCACGGCTTTTCCTACTTCGCCGGTCCTGTTGATAGCCTCAACGACCGAATTCTTCTTTGTACCGACGACATAGGCGACTCCTTCGTAGAGGAGGTTCGGCCCAATCCCAAGTTTTTGCGGGCTCCAGTCTGGGAATATGCGGCCCATAATGAACCGTACGAAGACCGGAAGTTCCTCGTCTGAAAGGGACGGGAGTCTCCGGCTGATCAGGTCGATCATCTCGAGTCGACCCGAGATTCCCTCAAGTTGTTCACAGGTGGCGGCAAATTCCCTGAAGAGCATAAAACTGACAACTTCTGACCAATAATTGTCACTTGTCCCGGATAAGAGTTCCCACATGAGCATGGAGGGATAATATGGTGGAATCTCTGCCTGTTTGTAAATCCCGGCCATCTTCTAAAAATTATTATAGTCTGAAGAGTCATGGTACCCTATGGATGAAGAGTGGCAGCCGGATGCGGTTCTCGACATCAGGATTGCCCAGGTCAAGAAAGAATTATCTGAATACGTCGAGAAGAATGCAGATAAGATCGATTCGAATCTTCCGGTTTTTTACGGCCATGTCATGTCAATTATTGAGAATTCGTTCCGTGGTATCAGCGATGAGGCACACGACCGGCTGATCGATGATGTAACGATGAAAGTACTGGAAGTGAGTAAGCGCTCCGGTGACATTGAATACGTAGAGCGTCTTTTTTCCCATGCAGTCCGGATGAGGAAACGCCAGGCAGGACGGATGATTTTTGATATTATCCTTGGTTTCAAAATGATTGACCTTGGAAAATACAACCAGGCTGCCGAAGTCCTTACCAAGTACCGGACTACGGATGCGATCATCGGTACAGCGATCGCTTATTGTAATTATGCCCTTTCGGAAGAGCACCTCAGTGAAGGTGGAGTGCCCGCCCATAACCGGAGGCCAAGTGAAAAGGCTCTTGCTGCAAGGGAACAGATGATCGAGTTGGTACGCCTTCGCCCCCCGGTGAACCGTCTGAAGTTCCCCCACGTGCTCCAGGAGCTGAAAATCAACAAGATTTTCTGGTACATGTTAAGGCTTGCCGTAGACTGGTTCCCCACCGAAGTGGAATTTTTAAAGATCGGTCTTGAAAAGGCCAAGAAGGATGGCAACAAGGAAATGAGGGGGGACCTCCTGAAGATTGCATCTGAACGGTACTTCAGTGACATGTTCTTCCTCCGTGACCTGTACCACTATAAAATTGAGAGCCGCGACGCGAGCGGGGCTACGGCAGTCGTCCGGCAGATGATGCAGCAGCACCCGGATGAGCTCGAACCCGTTTACTACGGAATGCAGCTCTCGATCATCTCCTCTCAGAACTCTGCGTACAGCAGTTTCCGGAAGATGGCCGTCTCAAAGAAGATGCCTTCAAATGTCCTCGCACTTCTGGACTTTGAATTCGAGCTCGTAGCAGGGAAAAAGACCGAGACCTATGCATGCCTTGAGGAGATCAGGAACCGGGTCCTTTCGAAAAGCCATTACCTTATCCTGATAGAGTACGCGACCGAAGATGCCTTTTCAGATGTTGAAAAACGGGCAAAGACCGCAAGGAAGGCACTCCTTGATTCTCTTGACCTCTATTGCATGAAAATTCTGAAAATGAAAACCGACTAACATATTTTGTTAATACTGTATTCTTTTTCCCGTTGTTTGGATTTTCAGAGTGTAATTTCTTCTGACCAGCAGGGTGTGGGGCCGATTTCTGATGCAACGGTCAGCCTTGTATCGCTGCAGAATAGCCCGAGGCTGGTCTTTCCACTTTTTAATGCAATATCAGGTGTATTATTCACTTCGCTCAGGTGCGCAAGGCGGATGTGTGTTACGTCCTGGCCAAGGACCATGATACATTGTGCCGCATCAGCGTTGGAAAGATGGCCGTTTTTTGAGCGTATCCTCCGCTTCAGCATCTCCGGGTACGGCCCGGTACGGAGCATATCCGGGCAGTGGTTACTCTCGAGAACAATCGCATCCGAACGCTTCAGGCATATCATCATCCGGTCGGTGACAATGCCGGTATCCGTGCAGAACCCCAGTGTTGCACCCCCGGAAGTGACCAGGTAACCACATGGTTCCCGTGCATCGTGGGAGGTGGGAAAGAGCTCGACGGTAAATTCGGCCAGCTCAAACGGTTCATGGTAACGAAGTGCCTTGTAGCTTACCGGGTTTCTTTCCGGAATATTTCTTGTGAGGTGCTCGTAGAGCGTCCCTTCCGTTGCATATACCGGGACATGCAACCTCCTTGCCAGCGGTGAAAGTCCCTTCATATGGTCCCCATGCTCGTGGGTGACAAAAATAGCCCTGATCAGAGTGGGGTCTCCACCAGCTTCCGAGAGCCTGCGGAGCGTCTCTTTAATTGAAAGCCCTGCATCGATGAGAATAGCCCCGCTCTCTCCTTCGATGTACGTGCAATTCCCCTTGCTCCCGCTCGCGAGCGTGATACACCGCATATTGAATAATCTTCGTTGCCTGGCCCATTAATAGGATATGATTGGTACCAGGGGATCCTCGAAGCCCCGGGAATCCGGGAAAAAAGAGGGGAATTAACTTTTCATTACATGCACGGCTGACGCCTTGAAACAGGCCTGCATCTCTTTCCCGGGCTGGATCCCTAGGTCCTCCACCGATCGCCGGGTGACGATAACTTTCAGTGGAAACCCGCAGTCAAGGGTTACAAGGACAAAAGGCCCACTCAGCGTCGTCACTGTAACCGTTCCAACAATGCAGTTCCTGGCGCTGCTTTTATTTTTCTCGAAATCAGTTCCGCTATGAAGCGTGATGTCATCAGGGTGAATACTGATAAATACCTGGTTTCCAACCTGTTCCCCGGAGACTGCCTCGACCTCTTTACCATGTGAAGAAATTGAGATTAATCCGTCCTCTGATTTATTTACGGTTCCACCGATAATATTTTCAAGACCGACGAACCGTGCGATCTCGCTGTTAACCGGTTTATGAAAGACCTCCTCCGGCGTTCCTGCCTGGGTGATAACGCCCCCGATGACCACGGCAATCCGGTGGGCGATATGCTGGCCCTGGTCGAGGTCATGGGTCGACATGATGATCGTTGTCCCAAACCTGGCATTGATTGTCCTGATTAATTCCTCTATTTTCTCGGTTGAAGCCGGGTCGAGATTCGCTGTTGGCTCATCAAGGAGGAGGACCTCCGGGCGGGTGACCATTGATCGTGCAATTGCAACACGCTGCATCTCCCCACCGGAGAGCGTGGGTGCGTAGCGTTCCTCGTAACCTGACATGCCGACAAGATCGATCGCTTCCAGTACTCTTGATTTCAGTTCTTCCCCTTTTACTCCCCGGAACCGGAGACCATACGAAACATTTTCAAAAACCGTGGTAGAGAGGACGATTGGTTTCTGGAAGACCATTCCCATCTTCCTCCTGAGTTCAAGCTGTTGTTTCTTGTCCCTTGTGGCCGTTGTCCCGTTGATTTTGATCGTCCCGCTTGTTGGGTTATCCAGGAGGTCGATCATCCTCATCAGCGTGGTCTTCCCGGACCCGCTCGGGCCGATGATCCCATAGATCATCCCGTCAGGGATGGTGACGTTGATGTCTTTTACCAGTACCCGATCCCCCACTTTCCTGCAAAGCCCGGAGATTTCGATCATGTCTTGTGCCTCTCCTGGACGATATTCAGCATAACAGTAATAATGAGGGCGATGGCGAGGAGGATCAGGCCAAGAGCAATGGATAGCGGGAGGTTACCCATTGAGGTCTCAAGAGCAATGCTGGTCGTAAGCACACGGGTGTATCCCCTGATATTGCCACCAATCATCATAGCTGCCCCGACTTCGGATATTGCCCGTCCGAACCCGAGGATGATTGCTGCAAACACGGCAAACCGGACCTCCTTGATAATCGCAATCATGGACTGGTACCCTGTTGCACCAAGCGAGGTGATGG
>JBAXTR010000020.1:0-15617 GCA_037130095.1 Methanomicrobiales archaeon | reverse complement strand
TATGCAAAATTGTCTTTTAATTGGTTTTTTATAGGATATGTATAAATAATTGACCAATCTTAATTTCACTCAATAAAAGGTGATTTATTTGGAGTTTGGAAAACTTATCGGAGATTCTTTTGAGTATTCAAAAGAAGGTCTTGTCGGACACTGGGGAAAATGGATCATGCTGATTATTCTTGGGTTTTTACCCGTGATTCCAATCATGTTCGGAATAATATTCGGCATCGTGACTGCACTGACAGCCCCGGCAATGTTAATCCCTATCATTGCGATAATGATAATTCTCGCTATCATTCTTGCGTTGCCACTTCTCGGGTACACGGTACGGGTCTACCGTGGGGAAACACCCGCACCTGAGGTGAATAACTGGGGATCACTGTTTTCTGACGGGTTGAAACTGTTTATTATCCTTTTAATCTACGCAATCCCGGTCATCATTGTCGGGGTTGTGGTTCTCGGGAGTGCCCTGTGGACTATATTCCTGTCCGCGACACAGTCCGTATCAGATCCTAATGCCATGATGGGGCTTATTGGCGCCGTTATCTTTGGTATCCTCATTCTTGCCATCATTGCGTTTATCATCTGGCTGATTGAGGCAACTGCGGTTGTCCGTTTTTCCCGGACTAACAGCATCGGAGAAGCATTTAATTTTGGCGAGATCTTTTCCCGTATGGGTAAAATCGGCGTGGGATCGTACATCATTGCCCTGATCCTTCAGGCCATCATTGTCTTTGTGATTCTGTTCATCCTGGAATTGATACCCTATATCGGATTTATCCTGGTTCTCATCGTGACACCGATCATCCTGCTGTTCCAGGCACGGTACCTCGCCCAACTCTACGACAGTGCCGGTCAGGAAGCACCAGCACCAGCATAATTATCTCTCTTTTTTTGCATGCCTGCTCGTCCAGGATATTGAATTTAAGGGCCCCATATGTTCTTCTTCCAGGTAAGACGGTTACAGTTCTCTCGGTTGGATGAGAATGCTGCTCCCAGACCATTTCGGGTATAAAACAAATTTAAATACCCGGGCACGGGTAACTTCTCATATCCGTGGGAATCTATCATACCTGTAGCGCAGGATCAGATCAATCACTTTTTACGACAAGTAAATCTAGTTGATCAGTACGGGAAAATGGTAATGATACCTGGGTTATCAGATCTTCCGCCCGGTGTAGCCTGGTCTATGGGGTATATCGATGTACACTTAATCCCGGAATACAACAGTAACAGAAGGCCCATGAAAGAACTGCCCATGGACCCGGACCTTCCGTTGATTACGTTGGATTTACCCTAAGGGATCAGAAAACCAAAAAAAAATCTGGATGGCGATGAATACGCGGCGAATGGTTTCACTGGTAATGTGCGTGGTGCTTGCAACCCTGGCCCTACCAGCATTGGGAGATGGATTGCAGGACGTCCCGGTTGGTGGAACAGTATTCGTTGGTGAGGAAAACCTTAATTTAACGGGCATTCCATCAGGGGCTACACTTTCCTGGTATACCGGTACCCAGGTTATTGGCCGGAGTGCCCCTTCAGCCACGATAACCATTGGTAACAATGCCAGTTTCTATGTCTCCCCCTCTGAATTTGAAAGGCGCACAGGGAACTGGTACATAGGAAACAGTGGGCAGGTAGGTTTTATCGTAAATAATCCCACGCTGACTGTCTCGGTCTATGACCAGGAGTTATCGAGCGATGTTACGAATAATAGCGTGTCTACCGGGGACGTCCTGACATTCCGTATAGAAACAAATATGAATGTAATCCCTGCACAGCGCCCGGGTGAAGATGGGTTCTTAACTATTAGGGTAAGGTCCCCGGACGGGGTAATGTATACCAGTCTTTACCAGGATGAAACAACCCTGGTGAGCCTGACAGACCTCTCTGCGAACGCAATGCCCTGGTACTGGGTCCCGCTTGAAGAGGATAGTGATGAAGGCTGGTCAACCGGTGTCAAGAGCCCTGAACATAGCAGGGTTTACCCACTCGGCGATTATACATTCTGGACGGAATCAGACCTGAACGGAATGAAGGAGAATTATAAGGATCCTTCCGGGAATGATTTCACTGGAAGGACCGTATCAGCCGTCAGTACTATGACGATCATATCCGATGATGTACAGATTGAAATAAGCAATAAATCGGTTGTTCGCGGTGACCCGTTTTCCGTGACGATCACCGGCAAACCGGGTAGTGCCTATTATCTCTGGGTTGAGGACACGAGTCTCATGAGCGGGATGGCCGGAAACCAGCCCCCCGGTATCATTCTCTCGCAGGAAGGTGTCAGGATGGACCCAAAGGCCGGGCCTTGGCCAATAGGACAGTATCTATTCGACGGATCAACCAGTACAATCCAGCAGGACGTCGCACAATATTACGGTTATGACAATGTCAGGGGAGTAATGTATTATGCATCCGTAACGCTGGACCGCAACGGTAACCGCACCGTTGGGTTTTCAACCAGCCAGGATACGAAAGACCAGAGATACACTATCCGTGTGGAGCGGCCGGAACCATACGACCCGCCGAAATCAGATAGCGGTCCAAACCGGAAGTTCAAGACCGACGAAGCCGAAATTGCTATTAAAAAAGGAGGTGTAGAAGTTGAGGGTCCGTCTGCTGTAGTACGCGGTGCCCGGACCTACTTCCTTGGTGAGGAGATCACACTCAGCGGTACAAACTCAGCGACGAATTTCACGTATCTGTTTATCACTGGTCAGAACCTTCCATCGAACGGTGGAGAGATGACAGATCCCGGAACACCCGTCAACCCGGTAGAGCCGGAAACCTTTGCACGAGGGGAGGTGATCGATAAAAAGTGGGAATACAAGTGGCAGACCGCCAACCTGAACCTTGATACAGGGGCCTATACTGTTTTCGCGGTATCAAATCCAGTTGATAAGAGTATGCTCGCCGATACCGGCCCCTGCAATCCCGACATTATCTATCCCAGTCCCTGTAATCCTAAACGCCGCTCTTCCGGGATCCTCTATAACACCATATCTGTCATCATAAAAAAGCCATTTATCAGTGCACGGGTATCACCACCTGTCGTGGCAGCCGGTGATTCGCTGTATATCCGTGGTATTGCTGCAGGCCAGCCGGAAGAGGGTGCTGCGGTGTGGATACTTGGTAACAATAAATTCATCTACCAGAACCCGGCGGTCAACACTGACGGCTCTTTTGAACAGGAAATCTCCCCGGGAGAAACGGAAAAAATGGCAGCCGGGCAGTACTTTGCAGTCGTCCAGCACCCGATGTATAACGACATATTCGATGTCTGGCCCTCCTCCTCTGTTGCAGGCAATGAAAACAAAGACCTGGTTGTTGGCAGTTATCCGGTATCAGGAAATACCCTGTTCCGGTTACAGGGCGACGGCAGCCTGCAGGGGCCGGATGGAGCAGATGCGCTGGTCAAGGCACTCAACAGCCCGATGGTTGATGATATTTATACGAAACTCCAGTTCGTTGTTGAATTACCTCAGATTACCATCTTACCGGTAGACGAAAAACAGGTCGGCGACCAGTTTACCCTCGCCGGTACGACCAACCTCGCTGTCGATGACACGATCCTCGTTGAAGTTACCTCCTCGTCCTTTAAACCAACCGCGAAGACAGAGAGCGGGGAATTCAGCGGTTCATCAGGGACCGTAACGGTCCGTAAGGGGTCGGGTGGCCTCAACAGGTGGTCATTCCCGGTCAACACAGCGACATTCAGGCCAGATGAATATATCATCCATGTATCAGGAATAACAGTCAATACACAGGAATCCACCCTGTTCAATGTTGTCGAATTCAACCCGGCTACCCACAGGACGATTATCCCCTACACGGAAGAGATGAATGAACCTGAATCCCTGGATTCCGATGCTATTCCTGACAATACAACGAGTGGCAGCCTGAATGCCACCGGTAGCGGTGCTGTCACGATCGGAGCAAAGGAGTCAAACCTAGCCAGTATCATCGATGTTAAACCAACACCAGCTACCTCTTCCCAGGTAACCACTGCACCGGCCACCAATGCAGCTACCTCGGTAATACCTGTGAGGACAACCGTGGTGCCCACCGCCCGGCCGACAATTCAGCCCGGGTTTAACTCCCTTGTTGCGCTGATCGGCCTCGGGGTTGTCGTAGGTTACCTCGTGCGGAAACCCGGACGAAAAATCTGATTGGCAGAATGCTACGGTGACAGCGAGCACCCCGGTAATGAAATTCGCAAGGAACCAACCCACCCGTGCCGGGGTTTTCGTGAATGCAAGATGATGGCCCGCTTTCTTCTGGTTAGCTGTCAAGAACCAGAAACTAATACTGTGGTATATTAGGATCACTCCAGGTATCCATGCGAGTGAGTAACCCCATTGGGCCCCAAGGATCAGCCCTATCCCGATAATTCCATATATCCAGCCGATAGCGACATCTGCGACTACAATGGCGTTCTCGTAGACCTCATATTCCGGGGGCATCCCTGCTTCCCAGAGCCCAATCCTGATGGCAAGATCCCTGTTTACCAGGGAGATGAGCTGACCGATCCAGTGAAATCCGAAGCCGACGATCAGGATGAGTGCTCCGGTGATGATACCGACATAAGGGAATTGATCAAACATGTAACCCTCCTTCCCGTGATCCTTTGAATTTTCTCTGGTGGGATCAGGTATAAAGTGTGCATGTCAGCGCAGGGGTAATCGCGTGGATTTTGGGAACTAAAATAATGCCCCAACGGATCCTGTAGCGGATTCGAACGAGTATTCTAAACATATATACAGAGACCGGTGTATTTCAATTCATGAAATTATTAACTGCATGCATGGTCACCAGTACATTCCTTCTCATTCTCATGGCAGGGTGTACCAGCTTTCCAACACCGGGACCCGGTACTCCGGTAACATCCACAGTGCCTGCAACAATTGCCCCCACTCCAACGCCCGCTCCCCTGATGGATCCATCCCTGGCTGGGACATGGTACCTCAAAATGATGGCAGAGCAGGGTGGAACGGCGCTGGTTGATACCATGAGCCCACAAATTACCGCGGTTTTCACGAACCAATCTAACATCCTCGGATTTTCAGGTTGCAATAATTACAATGGGCAGTATACGTTGACCGGCCAGGTCCTCACTGATGGTAAGGGAATCTCTATCGGACCCATTGCATCAAGCACGATGTATTGTGCAACTATGACCGGGACAGAAACAACATATCTGCAGATCCTGCAGGCAGCAAAAGCCTACACGGTGAATGTGAACCAGGAATTGACGATCATGGATAAATCCGGGAATACGCTGGTATACCAGAGGACTCCGTATAGTTCCACGTTTGTTCCAAAGGGGATCTGATTTTTTCCCGACAGGAATATAGGAGATACGACTATACTGGCCATAAAACCCCAGTTTTAGCCTTGATTTTAAGGGTGTCTCATTCTTATGGTAGGCGCAAAAATATGGTGCCCGTTCCCCCTGGATTTTTTTAATGCCATACGCCAGCCCGGAAATATTCTTATAGGTAGCCCGAATGAATGGAAATTATTCAGGTGTGTGACATCAATGCCAAATGACCCTGTATGCTATACCCAGGTTGACGAGGGTACAAAATTCAGGACTACCCATAAAGGCAGGGAGTATTACTTTTGCACCGGGTTCTGCCAGCGAATATTCGAGGAAGAACCGGAGAAGTATGCCCGGCTTGCGGGAGACCTGAACCCCGGGAACGACCTGTCCTGTTGATCGAAAATCACTATAAACATGTGACGGAGACCGGGAATAATTACCATTACCAGACGGCTGGCAGAGAATTCCGGGAGTTGGTACCATGGGGTGATCGATTCGTAGAGTCGATATCCTGGGCAAGAATTATTCTGCGAGAATTGCTCCCATTCTGCTAATTGCTATTGTCCTCATGGCAGGTATACCCACAGGTGTTTCCGGATCCACCCCTCCGCCGCACCTCCTGGTGTCTGTCTCGTTGGTAAACCATACAATCAGCTCGGGATCAGGGATTGATGGTACTGTCGAATGGACTGAAAATGGTGTTATTTACCCCAATACCATTGGAGACGATGACAATTTCCCTGTATGGGAGCCCCGAAGGCTCTCTCCTGGAAATATACACAATACTGAAGACCGGGGAAAGGGATATGGGGGCGACCCTGGTGTTCACTGGGATGATTCCGGGATCCATTCTTCCGGCAGGGGATGTAATGCAGGTACAATTCTTTCAATATCAGGTGATGCACCATTTTAAGGCTTCATTCCGGTAACCTTACCCGGAACCCTTTCCCCTCGTAAACAGGGCTGCTGTTACCCCAAGTACTCCAACGATTAAGATACTATCCGGTCCGGGGGCCTTTGTTGTTGTAGTGGGTGGTATTGTAGGTACTTCCGTGGAACCGACGGGTGTCCGGGCAGTTGTGGGTGATACAGTCGTCGAAACTGCAGATGCGGCAGCAGGTACACTTTCGATCGTTGCAACCGTGACATGAGGCACCGTCCTTGTGATGACCGTCGGCACCGGTGTGACGGGTGTGGTGGCGAGCTGATCCGGAGCCAGGATCTGGAGATTTCCCTGCCTTGGGGTCTCCGTTTTACCAACAACCGGGTAGTTGTCTTTCATGTGGTTCACGTTACAGTCGGCCCAGACTGCGTAGGTACCTGAAGGATATATCGTGGTATCCCAGATCGGTCCGGTCGAAAATGGTGAGGTACTGATCCCGATGTCAATCAGCTTGTACCCTGAAACCTCGGCAAGTTCGTTCCCGTTGGGCTGCTGGACATGAATTGTTACAGGCACGGTAGAGATCCCGGGCCTGCTCGCGATTGCAACGAGGTTGGTTTCAATCCCGAACCCCACATGATCGCCTTTCGGTACATAGATGAAATTCTCAGTCAGTTCGTACTTCGAGGTCTCGTCGAAGATCGTGAATGCCAATGAGGGGTCTTCCACGTAAAATGCAAGTTTTTTATCGGGAAGGGTATACCAGGGGCCAGTCCTGCCAGTGAAGGTTGAGGGAGCAATAAAGAAATTATTCGTGTCATCAACCGAAGTTGTTGCCACGGGCTCGCCGGTAGTCCCATTGTTACCAACTCCGAACCAGCCGATCTTGGCATACCTGATCACCCCTGTCTGGCTGATATCAAGGCCCTGTTCGCCAATAAATGCCGTGCCACCCTGAGGAATTGTATAAAGCGACGCGCCTGCAGGGAGCACGAACACTGAAATCCCAATAAGCGCTGCTACTGCACTCCATGCAAACCATTTCAACATGCCTGGTCTCTCCTCTGATTGTCCGATATTGCTGAATCGGTAAGGGATATGATAAATATGATCCTCTCAACCCGGAGGACACCGGGTGAGGAGAAGAGAATGAAAAGAAAGGGAGGCTGAATTGAGCAGACCTGGTAATACCGGCAAAAGGATCTTTCTGTATCGTTTCGATCGAATGTTCACATCGATACCTATTTTCATCTGTCCTGCATGTGGATACTACCGTGTTACATCTGAATAATGATCCAACGATACCTGAACGCATTGAAACCGGGACTTCTGAAGGAGACCGTCTTGGTTTTACCGGGGAATTGTTCTCGGGCTGGCTGGAGCTCTACCTTGATACCCGCCTCTATCTCCATTATATTATATCCCGTGTAAAAAATGAGGGGAATACCCAGAACCTTATCAGGCGATGGATATCCGAAGGGTATGATGTGCGAATTGTAAAACCCTCGGTCATCATGCAGCATATCCTCGGGGAGTTCGGGTACGTAGCCTCATACGAAGACCTTTCCCCCCATTATGATGGTGAAGTGGAAGTCTGGTGCAACCCATTTCTCCTAAAGAATTCGTTGATAGAGGCGAATTGAGCATCATTAATCCTGGTGATTTTGCGGACTCCGACAGAAAACCTCCCAATTAGATGAAATCACTGATTCATGTCATGTCAGGCCACCAAAACACCGGCATACCCGAATGGCTCTTGAAGATTTTTTCATAACCCGGCAAACGACACATTTAAGTGCATGTCATGAATATCTGCCCATATAGGCATAATTCCGCAGGCGTCATACCCGGAGCCTCCCGGATGACTAGTCCTTTTTGCCGTCGTGGTAAAGGATTTCCTGCTGGATATTGACAGAGATGGAGTGTAATAATGCTGTACGATGTGCCAGGGGACAGGACTAAAGAAGCAGCCGATGCAACCGCTGATGCGTTCATCGGTGCCTCTGACCCAATCGGGATTTTTATGTTCCGGAACGAGCCGGATCATCTCGTGCTGAAGAGACGGTTCTATCGTTCCCTTGTGACCACCTGCCCCCCCAAGGCGATAACCCAGGGGATATCCCCCGGACTGGAGGCGGTTAGTATCTGGTTTCCACCAGGGGTAGACCACTCAGAGGACGTAGACCCGGAACCCTTCACTGAAACGGATTTCTCTGACCCTAATACGATGGAAAGGATGCAGGCCGTAAACGATGTTATCGATGCGCTGACCAGGCACCTTGGTGAGGAGCCACAGTGGTACCTCCACCTGGTGGCGGTTCGTCCGCAGTTCATTGACCGTGGATTCGCCTCGCTCCTGGTCAGACCCATGCTGGCCCGGGCTGCCAGCGAGGGGATTCCCTGCACCCTGATCACCCAGAGCATGGAGAATGTCCGCAAGTACGAGCACTGGGGTTTCCAGGTGGTCAGGGTGATGCCCGTGCCTGGTTCGGACGAAAAGTTCTGCTCTATGCGAAAGGACTAAACCGGCCGGGGTTCACCGGTGGTCCCCCTCACGCCCGGTTCAGGGATTATGAGGGTAATTTTGCGGGCATAGAAATTCTGGACAACGGGCAAAAGCATATCATGGATAACGGTTACATGGACGAATCATGATAAGGGTTATTTCTGGCCTGAATGTGTCACAGACAGGTCATAATAAATTGGGAAAACCACTGACTATCACCCGTCTGTTCGACGCACCACGTGCGCTCGTATGGAAGGTATGGACAGAACCTGAGTACGTTATGCGCTGGTGGGGGCCGGAAGGTTTCACAGCGCCTGTCGTAAAAATCGACCTCAGCGTAGGTGGAACCTACCTTTTTTGTATGCGTTCTCCTGACGGCAGGGACTACTGGAGTACCGGTGTGTATCGCGAGATCATTCCATCAGAGCGGATCGTCGCTACCGATAACTTTGCAGATGAGAAGGGGAACATCGTTCCCTCTGTGTACTATGGCATTATCGGAGATCGGTCCCCGGAGTTGAAGGTAACGGTAACATTCAGTGAACAAAAAGGCCGGACAAAGTTCACCCTCCTGCATGAAGGGTTCCCGCAGGGCCATATGAGTGATTTGGCAGAGGTGGGCTGGAACCAGTCTCTCGATAAATTCGCTCTATTGTTGGATGAGTTAACCGGACTTCAGGATAAAAAAGCCATGACTGTTGATGAATTTGTAGAGACCAGGGTCCTGCCGGAATTTCAACCCGTTGTGGTGATGCTCCGCAAGCTGATGCGTGAGGCCGCCCCTGATGTAAAAGAAGGAATAATGTATGGCATCCCCGCGTATACGGGCCGGAAACCTCTCGCTGTTATCAGCCCGACAAAGAAAGGTATCACCTTTGCCTTTTCCCATGGAGCGGAATTCGAAGATAAATACAGCTTGCTAAAGGGCAAAGGAAAAATATCAAAACACGTCAAAATCTCGAATATCCAGGATATAGACAAAGATGCATTACGGTACTACATCAGGCAGGCCCTGGAATTCGATGCGAAATGAAGATACAAATTTCACGGATAACCTCCGGTTCCCCGATTGACCCTTGCCATCTCATACCTGTGTATCCCCGCGAACAATTCACATTTTTTAATAACCCTGATGATCTATACTAAGATCACTGGTGTACGGATGGGAAACCTTAAACGTAATTTTGCTTTTTCTACGGTATTCCTGTTGTTCCTTGTATTCGCTATTCAGGCGCCATATTACCTTCTTCACAATAATTCTCCCATGAATCATGGATTTGTGCAACCCGACTGCACCGATTTTTCCCGGTGGGTGAAAAATCCAGGCCAATATCAGAATAATGATGTATACTGCCCGGGATTCGGGCTTATCCCGGCACCCGTTGACCTTTCAATTGTTGCTGCGAAAAACCCGTATGTTAGCCAGCAGTCAAAAATATTTGCGCCCCAGACCGGGAAACGTCAGTTTGTATTCTCGTTATAACCTGTCCAGTTTCCTCAGATAATACACGATTTCATCGCCTTTTTAAGGTTTGGACTGTATTGTATACTCTCGGTATTCAGGTACCGGAAACCTACCGGTCCCGGTCGATCTCTGTTGACACGATGTTCCCCGATCCGTATCTATATCTGCCAGCCCGCCGGACATATCGGATGATGACGAAGAAAGAACATACGACAAAACTGGTCGATGAAAAGTCAGGACTGATGGAGTGCCTCGTCTGCGGGGAGAAATACCATACAACAATGAAGCCCGGGCCTGACGGGAAGTTCCTCCCGGAGAACTGGGAGTGTGTCAATATGTGCCGGCTGATCCACCACGATGAAAAACCGGAAGAGAAGAAATAACTCTTTTTCTCATTCTATTCTGCTAATTCCGCTTACCCTGTCCTTCCTTATGGGATTTGTATACGTAGGGTAACCCGTACTTATTCGACGATTTCCCAGCCGGGATCATCCACGGGTCCGGGTGGTACCCCGGTTTTTTCCTTTGGCCGGACCTGGATCTCATGAGCGAACCGTGTACCGCCCATCGCGGATAATGTCGCGGCGATGATGGAGAGCAGGGCACCTATGTAGAAGGAGATCCGGAGTGATGGCATGAAGGCCAGTGCAAGGGTTGTCGGGAACCAGGTCGTCCCGGTCAGTATCGTTATGGTGGCCGGGCTGATTGCAGCTACAATCGATGCGGGTACGGTAACAAGGATCGCCTGTACCGGGTTGTATCCCAGGAACGCCGCAAATAATGCCCCCGTTGGTGGGATTGTACTCATCGGTACGATAAGTTCAGGGGCCCCGGCCACGGTAAGCGATGTCGCGAGGACAGGAGGAAACATGTGCGTCAGGCTGACGATGACGATCGTGAAAAACAGGGCCATGGAGACGACCATCCCGCTGTTCTGCAGCATCGACCTCATGCCCGATGCGACCCCCCTGTCTTCCGGCGGTACTGAATTCATGATGGCCGCGATATTCGGTGCACCGAACATGCCGTTCCCGAGGCCCATGATCAGGAGTGCAATGGCAAAGACCGGGTATTCAAAGTTGTAAGGGAGCATTGCCAGTATCAGGAATGAGAGGGTGATAAGCAGCATCCCGAAGGTGGCAAACCACCGGGAACCGTACTTGTCAGAAAGCCACCCCGAAAGGGGGCCCATGATAACAAACCCGGCTGTAAGCGGCAGCATGAATATCCCCGCCCAGAATGGCGTAGAATCGTAGCTGTAACCGTGGAGCGGCAGCCAGATGCCCTGCAATAACATGATCAGGAGGAACATCATGCCACCCCGGGCGAGTGCACCCAGGAACCCGGCGGTGTTTGCAAGGGAAAATACGCGGATTTTAAAAAGGCCCAGCCGGAACATCGGGTCCTCGACCCGGCTTTCAATGACCGGGAATGCGATCAGGAGGAGAATACCGATGAGTATCGATGCCTGGACCCACGGGTTCCCCCATCCCATCGGGTCCTGGCCGTAGGGAAGTAGTGCATAGGTGATGCCGACTAAAAAGATGGTCAGCCCGCCGACAAAGGTGATATTGCCCCACACATCGATTTTCCGGGCCCGTTTCGGTAACGGGCTCTCTTTAAGTTTCATGAATGCCCAGATGGTCCCCAGGACCCCGACCGGTACACTGACGAGAAACACGTACCGCCAGTTGTAGTATGCAAGGATTCCACCGAGGATGAGGCCGATGAACTGGCCCGAGAGGAACGCCATCATGTTCAGTCCCAGTGCCTTGCCCCGTTCATTGGGAGGGAATGCATCGGTGAGGATTGCGGCACTGTTGGAGAATGTGAACGATGCACCCACGGCCTGGACGATACGAAACACGATCAATTCTATGGCCCCTGCGTCTCCTTTTCCCGGCGTGAGAAAGAGCAGGATGGACCCGAGGGTGAAGATGGCGAACCCGATATTGTAAAGCTTCACTCTCCCATACATGTCAGACAGCCGGCCAAAACTGAGGAGGAGTGTTGCGGTGACGAGGCTGTACCCCATCAGTACCCAGATCAGGTACTGGAACGAGGTAAGAGGATCGATATTGATGCCGTTGAAGATAGCCGGAAGCGAAATCAGGGTGATGCTCCCGTTCACGGATACCATGAACATCTCGATGGTCGTGATCGAGAGGACGATCCACTTGTATTCGATTCCCTTTTTCGCAGGGCCTGTTACGCCCTCCGTGGTTTCATTTCTTACCATAAGATCCGGCTTTCCCCCTGAATAATCCGGGCATCCCTGTAAGGTGGTGTAAAATATACTTTACATCGTTGGATCTTTTTGGTCTATAATGTTTCCAGTTGTCCGGCATGAAGGCCTTCTCTTACCCCTGCCTGCTGGATGCTGGGCGGTCTTTAAAAATGCCAACTTAGGGAAACTGGTGATTCGCTCTCGTAGAAACCCAGGTTAAAAGATCGAAACAGTTCCCAATCCGGTAATCCCCTCCAGGTAAAATAACTGGAATAAATCGAAGCTGGCAGGATTTAGAACACGTAATGCTGGTGGAATGCCACTGGTCCTTACTTCTTCTGCTCAAGCACGGTCATGCGGGGATAGAACCCGAATTTTGCATAAAACCCCCATGCCTCTTCGTTGCCGTCGCCGACCGAGACCCTGTTCCTGACCGAACCCTTCGTATCAAGCCACTCCAGTGCACGGGTTACTAACGAGGAACCGATCCCCTGTGAACGGTATTTCTCCTCAATGAAGATCGACTCGATCTCACCGGTTTTTTCAGCCGAGAGGGAACTGACGCAGTACCCCACACACCTGCGGGTTACCATATTAAAAACAAGGTCCACCCGCAGCGGACCTGCTGTTGCAAGTTTTTCAAAATAGGCCTTCCTGTCCTCGAAGGTTACCTGTCTGTAGTGCTGCCGGAAGGTCTTCGCCTTTGCGTGGTGATATTCGTTCAGCTGAACCCAAAGTGGACGGACCAGTTCGATCTCCTGCCTGCCTGCAGCATGGTATTCGAAAGGGGGCATCCTAGATCCGTAGTAGGATGTAAAAGGGTAAAAAGGGTGGAGGGGACCTGTGATACCCCATCACCCATGGGCTCTGGCCCCTTTTCCCGGGCATGGGTTCGCCCTTGTGGTTACCGGGAAGTATATTTTCCTGGTCTAAATTGAAGCGGAACTGCCCGGTATTGTTATTCCGTTCAGGACTTGATCGTCCGGAACAGGTATGCACCGATTACGGTCATAGCAACGGTGAACCCCCCGAGCACAGCGAGGCACAGGAGTGGATTGATCTGCGAGACTCCGGTCAGGCCGTACCTGATCCCCTCAACGCCGTAGGTGAGCGGGTCGAGTAATGTTATCGGGATTAGTACCGGTGGGAGGCTGCTGATGGGGAAGAGCGCTCCCGAGAGGCCGAAGATCGGAAAGACGACAAAATTCATAATCAGCTGGAACCCGGTCATGTCTTCCATCCTCGACGCAATCGCGATGCCGAACGCGGTGAAGGCAATCCCAATCAGGGCCATGAAACCGAACGCGATGAGAAATCCCGCGATGCTCTGGTTATTCAGCCCGATAAACACAGAAATAACGAGAATGATCACGCCCTGGATAAATGCCGTCGTTGCACCGCCGGAGGTCTGCCCCAGCATGATCTCCAGGCGTGAAACCGGGGCAACCAGGGTCTCTTTTAAAAATCCGAACTGCTTGTCCCAGATAATCTGGATGCCTGAGAAGACTGAAGTAAAGAGAACGCTCATCGCTATCATGCCCGGTATCAGGAACACAATATAATCCCCACCCATTCCTGGGATTTGCACGACGGAGTTCAGCCCGAAACCAAGGAATAACAGGAAGAAGAGCGGCATGCTGATGCTACCGATAATGCGGCTCTTCGAGCGGAGATACCGCTTCATGTTCCGGAGCCAGATAGTATAGATGATATCCATGGTTACCGCCTCATCATTTTCTGGTACATCCGCATGTTTTCCTTCCCGCTCGCTTCCTCTTCCCGGATGGTTTTTCCGGTAAAGGAGAGAAAGACGTCCTCGAGCGTTGGCTTATGGATGGAAATTGACTCGATTGCGATCTCCTTCCTGTTCAGGAGCGTTACAATGGTACTCACATGCAGCTCGGCATTCTGCAGGCTGATGGTCACCTGCCCGTTATGCTGTTCGATCCGTGAGACCCATGGTTCGTTCAGGGCCGATACAATAGCCGCCGGGTCAGATGATTTTATCGTGACAACATCACCACCAATCCCGTCCTTGAGGTTCGCAGGGGTATCGAGTGCAATGATCTTCCCGTGGTCGATGATCGCGATCCGGTTACAGAGCCGGTCTGCTTCCTCCATGTAATGCGTGGTGAGGATGATCGTGATCCCGTGCTCTTTGTTCAGGGTTGCGATATACTGCCAGAGATGGTTCCGGGTCTGTGGGTCGAGGCCGAGTGTTGGTTCATCAAGAAAGAGAACGGCCGGTCGATGGAGCAACCCCCTGGCAATCTCGAGTCTTCGCCGCATTCCGCCGGAAAACGTCTTGACGATATCGTTTTTCCGGTCCTTGAGTTCAACAAGGTCCAGGAGCTCGTTTATCCGCTGCTCCCGGAACTCGCCTGGAATACGGTACAACCTCGCGTGGAAGTCCATGTTCTCCCACGCGGTGAGTTCCTCATCAAGGCTCTGGTCCTGGAAGACTATCCCGATAGACTTCCTGACCCCGTCCTCGTTATGTTCAATGTCCATCCCGTTTACCGTGGCGGAGCCCGAGGTGGGCTTTAGCATGGTCGAGAGCATGGCAAGGGTCGTGGTCTTCCCGGCCCCGTTCGGGCCGAGCAGGCCGAATATCTCTCCCTGTTCTATCTCAAACGAGATATCGTTCACCGCGACCAGTTCGTTAAATTTCCTGGTCAGGTGATTCACGTGTATTGCAACTGTCATTCGTTACCTATCCTTTTCAGGTCGTCCAGGCACTGTTCCAGCACCAGCACTGCATGGTTCTCGTTACCAGGCGGCAGTTCATCGAGCACGGTCTTTATCTCGAACAGCAGTCCCTTTGCATTGACCTTGGATCCGCCGAAAATGTCGAGGATCAGGTTCTTGTAGAGGGCCATTTTCCTATGGTGCTCTTTTCCCTGCTCTTTTACTGTCTGCAGGGCCTCTCTCCCGATTTCTGTTACCTCAAACGTGGTCTTCGCTCTCTTTCCTGTTTCGATTACCACAATGAGATTTTCGCCCTCGAGCTGGTTGAGCACCGGGTACAGCGTCCCCTTGCTCGGCACCCAGAGCCCGCCTGTCTTCTCTTTGATCTCTGTAAGAAGATCATAGCCGGACTTCGGGCTCTTGCCCAGGGAGTGCAGGATATAGAGAGCGAGAAGGCTCCGTTCTTTTCCCTGCCGGGAACCAAACTTCAACAGGCTGGTCATATGAATAGTCCGATTA
>JBAXTR010000002.1:0-25660 GCA_037130095.1 Methanomicrobiales archaeon | reverse complement strand
GCTATATATGCCTTCCACTAACAATATAATTTCAATAAAATTTGAATCTCTAACTGCGGATACTGTGGGAATTCTGATAGAATGGTTATTGATATAATTCTGAATATCGACCTGAAACACACGAGGTACCGGAATGACTGGATGGATAGTGCATGAATACTGGGGAGGTGTAACTGATGATTCCTGACATTTTACAGATGTTTGCGGACTGGGTCACCTATACGGTTTTAGGATTAGTGGCAGGGACCCCGCTGGCGTCATCGGTCAATTTCTTTATCTACGACTCTATCAAGGTCACCGCCCTTCTGGCAGTTATCGTATTCTTTGTAGGGATAGTACGGACCTTCATTACCCCGCAAAAGGTGAAAAAATGGGTTGGCGGTAAGACGGAGGGGGTTGGAAACGTTCTTGCAGCACTGCTTGGAATCCCTACACCCTTCTGTTCATGCTCGGCAGTCCCGCTCTTCATAGGGTTTGTCGAATCAGGTGTCCCGCTGGGGATCACGTTCTCCTTCCTTATTGCTTCGCCGTTGATCAATGAAGTTGCGGTAGCAAT
The DNA here is from genome assembly GCA_037130095.1 of Methanomicrobiales archaeon. Taxonomy (GTDB): domain Archaea; phylum Halobacteriota; class Methanomicrobia; order Methanomicrobiales; family Methanospirillaceae; genus CAIKOD01. The sequence goes on along the minus strand of JBAXTR010000002.1, from coordinate 25,104 downwards.
GCTCTTCGCATTGTTCGGGTGGCAGATTGCGACACTCTACATTGTATCAGGTCTGATCATCGCGATCGTTGCAGGAATTATAATCGGGAGGCTCCACCTCGAAAACCAGGTCGAGGAGTTCGTCTACAAATGTAAGATGTATGACCAGCCCGACAAGGTCATGACCTGGCGGGACCGGATAGATTTTGCCATAGCTGAATCAAAGAGCATCACCCTGAAAGTCCTGCCGTACATCCTCATCGGTATCGCAATAGGGGCAATAATTCATGGGTATGCACCCGCGGATTTCCTTATGAATATTGCAGGCCCCGACAATCCTCTCGCGGTTCCGATCGCAGTATTGATCGGTATACCCCTGTATTCGAATGCAGCGGGTATGCTCCCCATTATGGAGGTGCTAACGTCGAAGGGCATGGCGCTCGGAACAGCCCTGGCATTCATGATGGCTGTCGTCGGACTATCCCTCCCTGAAATGATTATCCTCAGACGGGTAATAAAAATAAAACTTATTGCAGTTTTCGCAGGAATACTGTTTATCGCAATAACCCTAACAGGGTTGCTCTTTAACGCAGTGCTTGGGTAGTGATGGGACCCAATCCCTTCCCTCCCCCATTACCAGATTCAATTTAATATGAAATGGGTATCTTTATCTGGTAGTACTTCTGATATTTCAAATAAATTAGAAACAATGTTCCAAGGTTAGAATCATGGTAACTATTGAAGTACTCGGGACCGGTTGCGCAAACTGCAAGCGGCAGATGAGCAATGTAGAAGCAGCGGTCAAACAGCTTGGTATCACCGCAGAGATCGCAAAAGTGGATGATATCGCCCAGATCATGGAACGAGGCGTGATGATGCTGCCGGCAATCATTATCGATGGAGACCTGAAAATCTCCGGCAGGGTTGCAGATGTTCCGGAGATCAAAAAGTTCCTGTCCGGGGGTGCCTGAAATGGCACAACAGCCCACCTGCTCATGCAGCAGTACTACGGGACCAACAGGACCGACGCGTATCATCTTTCCCTGTGCCGGTCAGGCAAATACCGGACAACTCACGAACCTTGCAGCAATCCAGTTAACAGAGGAAGGATACGGCAACATTGCCTGCGTAGCGCTGCTTGCAACCGGTGCCGAAGGACTACTTGCAAACGCGAAGAAGGCAGACGAAGTGATCATCCTTGATGGCTGCCCGATGCTGTGTGCGAAAAAGATCGCAGCAGAACAAGGAATCATCCCCGGACAGCATATCATCGTAACTGAACTTGGTATTGTAAAGTCCGGGTCAAAGGACTACACAGATGCCGATATAGAAACCGTGGTTTCGGCGGCCTGGGAAGGTGCCGGCAGAACAGAAAAAGAAGGGAAAACCGGTAAGAAACCCGGAAAAGGCGGCTGTGGGTGTGGGGACAGTTGTGGGGGAAGCCGCTGAAGGTGGGCAATGACAAAATCCGATGATGCTCTTGTGAGTTTCCAGAGCGGGTTCACCTGTTCTTCGGCAGTGTTCTCCGCATTTTCCAAAGAGCTTGGACTGGACCCAGATACGGCAAAGAAAATTGCATGCGGTTTTGGTGCAGGTATCTCGAAAACAGGGAACATCTGCGGTGCCGTATCCGGGGCGATCATGGTGATTGGACTGAAATACGGGAAGGTAACAAAGGTGGATGATACTGCAACCCAAAAGACACGGGCACTGGTGAGGGAATTCATGCAGGAGTTCAAAAAACGGCACGGTTCGGTCAACTGCGCGGAATTACTCGGGTTCAACCTTAGCAACCCGTATGAATATGAACAGGCACGCAATAGTAAACTGTTCTTCACAAAATGTCCGGAACTTGTGGGGGACGCCGTTGTAATCCTCGAAAAAATACTCTGACAGTCAAGAACCCAGGTGAATTCCATGGAGCCGCAAACACGCCAACTCTCGTTTATCGACCGCTATCTCACGCTTTGGATCTTTCTTGCGATGGCGGCTGGTATCGCTATCGGGTATTTTTTACCCGCAGTACCGGCAACAATAACCGGTCTTTCTGCCGGGACAACGTCCGTCCCCATTGCAATCGGGCTCATCCTGATGATGTATCCCCCGCTGGCTAAAGTTCGTTATGAGGACCTTGGAAAGGTCTTCCGTGATAAAAAGACCCTCGGGCTGGCTTTTATCCTGAACTGGGTCATTGCACCGGCCCTGATGTTTACCCTCGCAGTCATCTTCCTTCGCGACCAGCCCCAGTTCATGTACGGATTGATCCTCGTCGGAATAGCCCCGTGCATTGCAATGGTCATCGTCTGGAGTGAGCTTGCAGGGGGTCATTGTGATTATTGTGCGACAATTGTGGGGCTTAATTCAATATTCCAGGTGCTTTTTTATGCGGTTTATGCATGGTTCTTCATCACCTTTCTACCCGTGTTTCTTGGCATCGCGGGTGGCGCTGCAGTCCCGGTCACCATTGCTGACATCGCAGTGACCGTTTTTATCTACCTTGGGATCCCCTTCCTTGCCGGTGTAATTACCAGGTTCACCCTAATCCGTTTAAAATCAAAGAAATGGTATGAACAGACATTTATACCGAAGATCTCTCCGGTTACCCTCATTGCACTGCTCTTCACGATTATCGTGATGTTCTCCCTGAAAGGAGAGTACATTATCACCCTCCCGCTTGACGTGGTACGGGTGGCGGCCCCGCTGGTCTTCTACTTCCTGATTATGTTCTTTGTCAGCTTCTGGATATGCTGGAAACTGAAGGTGGATTACCAAAGGTCAGCCACGCTCTCATTCACTGCCGCATCCAATAACTTTGAACTCGCGATTGCTGTTGCAATCGGAGTATTCGGGATCGGGTCGCTTGTCGCATTCGCAACCGTAATAGGTCCGCTTATTGAAGTGCCTGTACTAATCGGGCTTGTCAATGTAGCACTATGGCTCAAAAAACGGTGGTATGGTAATGAGACAACTGACAACTGTCAGGCAACACCGTGACCAAAGATCAGGGAGCCTTCCGGAAATGCAGATAAACATCATCAGTGACGGGCTGTTCGGTAAACGTGCATTTGAGAATATCAACAGGCAATTCCCCTGCCGTTGGGTCACAGTCCCGTACTCAGCTTCCGCCGTCATGGAGAATATTGAGATCGACCTGCCTCCCTCTGATCTTAGTATCTCGTATGCCCGTCAACCGGATGTCATCCTAGCTATTGCCGAACAGGGAGAACCGGTCATTCTGGGCATTACCCCTGGACCCGGGCTCTTCCGCCAGGCGAAAGAGATCAACCCCCTGGTGTTTTCAGCCCCGACCATGTGTTCACTTGAACCGAAGACCGGGTGCAAAGAGATCGACCTGTATGCGGAAAAGTTCGGGCATGTCCGCCAGCTGCTTGCTAACCTTCCGGAAGAATGTGTTACTAATTCGGGGCTTGGACCAATCCGTGATGAGATGGGCCGTATTCTCAAGCAGTTCCGGAAAAAACAGTCGGAAATGGTGTGATTGGTCCGGGGGCCCAGGATGCACAGGATGCGCTCTGGACGGCCATCACACTTGATAATAGGTTTCATGATACCCGCCAATATGAAGGAGATACCCGGAGTCCCCATCTCCCACGTGATTCTTCCAATAAAAGGACTTTTTCCGGGGAAACATCTGGACCGTTAACAGGCGCATAGGTACTATTACAGCAAAAAAATAAGGAGGTTCTGCCGGCAGGGTTATCTGATGGCAGTGATATCTTTCACTCAGGCAGGACCGGGACTAACATGTTCCTGTCGGGATCGAAGGCTATGACACGGGAGATCAGCTGGTGGCAGGTCGTTGCCCTGGTCATTATCATTGCAGGGGTGCTCCTCACAGCCTGGACCGCAGAGCAGCAGGACCAGCAGCAGAGAAAAGACCTGCTGAATAAAGCAAGAATTGCAACAGCAAATATCGATCCTGCAATGGTGGAAGCGTTAAACGGAACGATCTCTGATATCGGATCACCGGACTACCAGCAGTTGAAAGTGCAGATGGAACGAGTCAGGGCTGCGGATCCGTCAATACGGTTCACCTACCTGATGGGGCAGAAACCTGAGGGAATATTTTTCTATGTTGACTCTGAACCCACCAGTTCCGGGGATTACTCACCTCCCGGACAGATGTATTCTGAAGCAACAATCCCTGCCAGGAATGCATTTTCTGAAAAAAAGGAGATATCTGAAGGTCCGGCTACAGATCGCTGGGGAACATGGGTGACTGCTTTTGTTCCGGTCACGAACCCGGAGACAGGACAGTTCGTCGCTCTATTCGGGATGGATGTTGATGCCAGGTCCTGGAACTATGCAATTGCAAAGGAATGTGCCGCGATAATAGCTGCAACACTGCTCATCCTTGTACTTGTTGTCACATTCGGACTCACACAGCGGCGAAACGAGAGAGAGAGACGAACTCTTGCAGCATCAGAGGACAAATTTTCCCGTGCATTCCATACAAATCCCGCTCTCATGGCTGTGTCCTCAACCGAAGATGCCAGATTTATTGATGTAAACTCGTCATTCCTGAAAGCACTTGGCTATTCCCGGGATGAAGTGATCGGGAAAACACCCTCTGATCTCGGCTTGTTTTCTGATAAGGCCCGGTGGGAGGTCATCCAGGAACAGATCAAAAGTTCCGGGCAGGTGCGGGACATAGATGTGAAGGTAATCACGAAGAACCAGGATTCGCTGGACGGATTATTCTCCGCAACAAGCATTGATGTTGCTACTATCCCCGGTCTCCTGATGGTCATCCTCGACATAACCGAACGCAAACGAGCAGAAGATGCACTGCGGGACAGAGAACGGCGCATGAGATCACTTATCACAAGTATGGATGACCTTCTCTTTGTCCTGGACAAGGAACTGGTTATCAGGGAATATTACGAACCTCACAACGCCAGGCTTTTTGTCCGGCCTGAATTTTTTATTGACAGGCACTTTGATGAAGTCGGTTTTCCTGAACCCGCAAATGGGATAATCAGAAACGCACTGATGCAAACCCTGAAAACAGGAAACCCGAGCAGGGCTGAATACAGCCTGGAAATTCAAAATTCCCGGAACTGGTTTGATCTTCATGTTACCTCATTTCAGAGTTCGGATGGGACCCGGACCGGCCTGACATGTGTCGTTCGTGATATCACCGATCACAAACGTATGGAGGAAACCCTGCTAAAAGTCAACCAGAAACTCAACGTCCTCTCCCATCTGACCCGGAGGGAGTTAACCAATGAGATCTTTGTCCTTAACAGTTACCTGGAGCTTGCCCTCCAGGAAGCTTCAGGGCAGGGCAGGATTATTGAGAACATACAGAAATGTGAGCAGGCTGCAAGGTCAATTAACGAGATCGCAGAGTTTACCAGGGATTACCAGGATTTGGGGGCTAAGCCTCCGGCATGGCAGAATGTTAAGATGATATTTCTGTTCGGCATGTCTCACGTGACAATGGGAACTATCGTGCATGATATTGAAATGGAAAATCTCGAGGTTTTCGCCGATTCCCTGCTTGAAAAGGCGTTCCAGGGCCTGGTTGAGAACTCGCTGGCCCACGGGGTCCATGTCAGCAGGATCCGGGCCTGGCATTCAGAGACCGATGACGGGGTTACGGTTTTCGTTGAAGATGATGGTATCGGTATACCCGCTGATAAGAAGGAGCAGATCTTTTTGCACCGTGAAGGTACCGGTGCCTCGGTCCGGGGCCTTTTCTTTACCCGGGAAATTCTCTCTATCACAGGCCTCTCCATTAGGGAAAAAGGTGAACCGGGAAAGGGTGCACGGTTTGAGATTTCCCTACCGACTGGTGCATTCAGGTATTCGAGTGACAGAACCTGGGAAGTCACCTGACGGAAATCAGGACCCAAAGGGTAAACATCAGGGGATTCTGTATATAACCGGATTTCCGGCAGGAGAGGGAAAAAATAAAAGAGTGCCCCGGGGACCGGGTCCCACGGGTTTCCATGGTCGATTCAGACCGTTTATTTTAGAGTAGGAGGATTTCAACGCCGGCAGGTTAACTTGCCGGGACGATGTTTGTACTCAGTTTACAGGGGAATGTCTGCTTTCAATACCATTCTGACTGTTTTTCCATACTCCTTCCAGAGGTTGATAAGTTCTGTGTTCACGACTTTTAAGGCATCCTTGTCCTTTACTGAAACAGCGGCTCCGAGTGCAGGTCTCTTTGCCATTATCTCTGCAAGTGTTGCCTTCAGGGCGGTAGTGTCATACTGGTACTTGTCAAGTACACCGGTTACATCCGTAGCCTTCTGTACATTCAGGTCGAACTGCTGGAGACGGTACTTCATGTGCACATCCCAGAGGTCATCTTTAACGGCCTGGGGAACAGCCAGATTCGTCAGGTTTGTTTTTACCTGGTGTGCTGCCCCGGGGGCTGCTGCAACCGGCATGGCAAGCATACCAACCAGGCACAGACCGAGGACCACAAGACCGATCATGGATTTTCGGGTCGTTTTTTCTCACCTCGCGTATTGTTGGTGTCTCACAGGGACGCACCCTGCTTGTTAATTATGTTTTACATAATGTATTAAATATTTTACTATTAGGAAATAATACTATACAGCAGGGCCCAGGATACCTGATAATAACGTACGGTCAGCAGGGCCATTATTGGAAAGTTAATCCAATACTTTTTCGCGCTTTAACAGTGATTTTTAGAGGCATTTTTTAATAAACCATTCGAAAAAGAAGAAGGGACCTTATTTACTCAGCGGTAATCCGGTCATAGAAAACTGCTGCACAAATGGCCCCGATCACGGGTCCGATAATATAGATAGGGAAAAATACCCAGAGATTTGGACCACCAAGTGTCCAGTCCATTATGTATGGCCCGAAGGTACGGGCCGGGTTGAGCGACGCACCAGAAATATTCCCGGTCGCGGTGATCATACCGGCGACTGTCAGACCGATGATAAGGCCGGCAAACCCAGGTGGCGCCTGCTTGTCTACCGCGACACCCATGATCACGAGCATCAGTACAAACGTCGCAATTGCCTCGACAAGGATCGCCTGCCCGTACCCGATCCCGGGAAATGGTGCAGTTGCCCCAAGTCCCCCGATCGTTACCGCACCCATCCCGACGGTCAGGAAAAAGAGCATGCTCCCAATAGCAGCCCCGATACACTGGGCAACCACGTATGCAGCGGCATCTGTTCCAGGGAACCGTTTCGTTACCCAGAGGGCAATGGTCACCGCAGGATTGATATGCGCCCCGGAAACACGGCCCATGGAGTAAATCACGGCTGCAATAACAATCCCGAAAGAGATCCCGATAGCGAACCAGTCGGCGAGCCCTCCAAGCATACCGATCCCGATGTTAAAGCTTGTCGCCGGTTTTAACCCTTCAGCGAGCATCAGGGTAATAGCCGCTGCCCCGGCACCGAAGTACACCAGGAGCATTGTGCCAACACCTTCTGCAACACTGCGGGAAGCAAGGGATGGCATTACTTACCCTCCCCGTACGCAGCGTTGCAGTCCGGGCAGAGCATCCGGGGCATCTTCTTTGGCAGTTTCCTGGCAGGAAGGGGGTACCCCCCCTCCCAGACATCGACTTCCTTCCTGATCGTATGCTTCATACACGTGCCCATGCCACAGACGATACATACGGCAACGGCGTCACTATCCTTTCCTTCTTTTGCACACACGTAACATTTCATATTTTTCACCAACACCATCCCGATATTGGGATCAGACTGCCTCTTTCCACTGGCAGGAGCAGTGCCGGAAGTCCATCAGGGCAGCCGATGCGCAGTTTTTACAGATCCGTGCCGGGGCGGCTGCGACTTCCTTGTGAAGTGCGATGATATTCGTCATTAATGTCGCTGTAACCGGTTCACTCGTGAGAAGGCACGGGTAATCAGAAAGCCGCATCATTGCCGAGAACCGGACTGTCATCGCACAGGCAGGGTACGCGTACCGTTGCGGGTTGGCGAGCACCTCGTTGCTGATAATTGGTGACAAATCGACCTCTATTCCGCTGACCCTGGGTTTGACGAGTCCCGGTTCGCTGCTCTGCATCCTCCGAGCCTTGTCAACCATCTTCCACCCGCGGTAGATCATATCCATGAAGTCGCAGTTGTGAAGCTCAATCGCTGCACCCCGCTTCGGGTAGAGCTGGACGTAGTTGTGGTAGCGTTTCGTCAGCATGTCCACGACCATGATTGCATTGAACCCATCGAGCTCCAGGATATATTCCGCAGCACTTGCCGAAGCACCGGTAGCAACCGACAATACTTCGTACTCATTTTTAATGTTAGGGGCTGCTGCAGCCAGGGTCTTGTCCATAACTTCTGTCACCGCCTCGATGACCGCCATGATCACATCGTCCTTGCACATGTTGTAGGTCGACTGGGAGATGTGATGGGCGATATCCCCCACGCAATATGCCGGAACTGTGACGATGTTCCCATAATGGACCCCTTCGTCAAGCGACGCTTTGACTGCACCCTGCATCTTTACGCGGTAGTCCTTCATATATTTCCGGCAGTCAAACGAGGACTGCCCGACACTGTCCATGAGCCTGGCCTGAGCATCAACAGGCGTATCGTAAATGGACTGGACCATGACGACCTCTTTCTTCACGGCATCTGCAAGTGTCGCACCACTCTCAACAGCATGGGCAAATACGTCCCCGATACCATACGAGGTATTCATGGCCCAGGACTTTGCAGCAAGGATTGCCTGTTTATGAGCAACCGGGATGTCAATGGTCTTGAGGACCTGGTTGACAATATTGCTGCTGCTGCCCGGGATCAGGGCGAAGTCAACCACGCAGGTGGGGCCGTAGAACCCGGCATAACGCCTGGCCGACTCCCGGCCTATCAGGGCTTCTGCCTTGCCAACCGCCCTGATAAATTCGTCCACGCTCTTCCTGAACACCGGGTCCGCATCGTACAGCATCTCCAGGATAACAGGGGTCTGGTAATGCTCGACAAAGGGGTCATCCTCGGGACGGATAGTATTGGTCAGTCCTTTCAAAATCGTGTAGTGGGCATTGACCGAATCGGTGTGTAAAGCAAAGACAGCTTTGCTCTGTCCTCCCACGGGTTTCATACCCTTGACCGCATCGACATACACCCTGGTGTCATCGATAACAAAATTCTGGCCCCGCTTCTTTTTAATCTGGTTCACATCAGCATGCTGGGCTGCCATCGCCTCGGTGATCATTTTTCTGATTATTTCCTGCATAACTCCGTAACTCCCGGCACCGGTATCAAAAAGGGTGCCTTCAGGCAACCATTGGGATATTCCCATATTAATATCTTCATGCGGATCTCCCAGAACAGGGGTACTACTACAAGGTTTACGTCCAAAACCCGGACTCTGCTGCTTTTCGGATCTCAGGTTACCACGGGCATACTCATTCGTTTTCCGGCAGGTTTGATGAAAGTTAAGGGGTTTATTGCCAGGGAGGGTTTTACGCTGCTGATGAAGGTTCATGGCTTTGAATGGCTTTTTTCACCACCGTAAAAGGGACCAGGGTGAAAAAGTGAAAATAAAAAAAAAGTATAGAAAAAGGGGTCTGCCGGTACCTTTCTCAGGTTACCTGTATCCCATAAATCCCGCTTCCAATCCACCAGGTGTCATCAACAGGTTTCATGTAGATGAGTTTCGGGACCGGCTTTGCAGTCCCGGTCGCAGTATCAGGGAACATCGCATGGATATAACCGCTGCCGTTCCGCATCGCTTCGATTCCTGTAACCGTGGTCATCTCGCCATAGGGATCAGTATAATTCAGGAAGGATTTACCTACCATGTCCTTACTGAAGGGATCAGCAAGGACCACCCCGTCAAAAGTTTCCGCCCATAAAAAGAGGTCTCCGTTTACGAAGGTCCCATCCGGCTTTCCAATTTCGGCAAGGGTTTTTTCCTTCCCGTTGTCTTTTGTGTACTGAACTGCCTTGTTCACCAGCATGAAGAGTTGTTCCTGTGTATGGTTCCTGACCCGGACACCGGAGAGGTTTCCTGAACGGAGCTGCCCATAGTCAGGGTTGAGAATGGAAGCAGCGACCCACCAGCTGTCATTTACCGGCACAACATACTGGAGCTTCGGTGCGTAGATCTGTTTTCCACCGGAGGGAATTCTCTGGGTAGTATGGGCAAAGCCACCACCCTTCCGGGCGATAGAGGAAAGCTCGGATATGGTTGCGACGGAGTCCTGGTCAGTGTAATATTTCAGGGAAAGCCCGCGGATCCACGGGGAGAGTGGTTGGGCAAGGTTTGTGGTGTTGAGATCATAGGCGATAATATACATTTCACCCTTGAAAAAGGGGCCGTTCGGATCGTTGAAGGCCGCAATCGCTTTTTCCTTTCCATTCTTCTTTGCATAATCTGAAGCACCCTGGACGAACGACACAAGTTCCACGGGTGTAATATTTTTTGCCGCCGGGTTCAGGGCGGATGCCGGAAATTCCGTACCGGTATTCCCATAGAGCCCGGCGCCGATATAGTATGTGCCATCAACATCCACCACGTACGAGACTTTCGAATCGAGCGAGTAGTTCGTTGAGGGGTTCTCATACTGGTAACTGACCAGTCCCTCCCCCTCCCGGGCTGTGTCGATAAGGTTCTGAACAAGCGGGATACCGTATGGATCGGTGGTATTAAGGATATTGGTACCGACTATTTCATGCTCGAACGGGTCTGCAAGTGCTGTCCCGTCGTACCCCACGGCGAAAATAAACAGGCCGCCCTGAATAAACTGCCCGTTTGGATCATTGAATTCAGCGAGGGCTTTCTCCTTCCCATTCTCGCGTGCATAGATCAACGCCCGGTCAACAAATGAGATCAGGTCTTTTGTGGACTGAATTTCTGCCGGTTTCGCAGAGATTTCAGGTGCAACGGTTTGTACTGGCTGACCCAGGGTAAGTGATGGAGTGATTGGTGATTCCGGCTTAAGATCCAGGGGCTGGGTGCAGCCCGCTGAAAATATAGCACCCACAATGACCACCAAAATAATCGCATGGAACGGAATTCTCATACCATACCATATCAGCCACATCATAAAAGTATTATTTTTTAATTACTGCTCCTACTCTCTGAAACCGAACCCGACCGGATTGATTCTCAGGGAAGACAATTCAGCATATCCTGTGATTACCGGAATTAATTTCCGGGCCCAGGATCCTTCCGCTTTTTTTCAAGGTATAGAATATAGTTCTCAAAACGGTGGACCCTGGTACTCAGCGGGAACACGATCGCGGATGTACTGATTACTGCATCACCCCTCATGAGGGTCTGGATCTCGGTATCCATCCATGAAAGGTCCTGTTTGGCGCTGGATGCAATCATTGCCCGGTCATTCCTGTCCGAAAGACCGAGTACGATGTAAGTATTAATCTGGGCAAGGATCCGGGGGTCGATATTTTTAGGGTGTTGGGTAATAATGCAGAGGCCAACACCGAATTTTCGCCCCTCAATGGCACATTCCCGGAAAATATGGGTTTTGTGGCCGCCTGAGGAAAGTATCCTCTGGGCTTCCTCAATTGCTATCAGGACTTTATGTTCCTTTTTTTCAGGGCTCATTATTGCAGACATGGCAGATTCCTGGTATACCTTCATTATTGCCCGCGTAATAGCAGATAGCAGCAACAACTCAGTACTTTCACCCATCAGCGGGGCATCAACGAGAACAACCTTGTTGTCCATGAGATCGCGGATAATTCCAGGGACCGATGACCCGTTCCGGCGGAGAAATAAGGAGGTCTCGCTGACAAGGAGACTCATCCGGCTCTGTATTGCCTTCAGATTACCGCTGCTTGCCCCGCGGAGTGCATACACAATATGCGGGTACCGGCTCTCCTGGCTGGTGATCCGGTGCGGGGAGGGCAATGATTCAACCCCCTCGGAGACGAAAAAGTCAATAATTTCATCCCCTGAAAACGGGTCAAGGGACTCGATAATCTCCCACATCGGATCTGACAGATTAAAAATTAGCCCTAGATCGGTCATCCGGAAATCATTATGCTCGATGGTGAGCTCCTCCATCCCGTACCGCAGCCGCTCCTCTGCAGGACGTGTGGAATATACGGCTAACCCCTCTCTACCACCCACATAGTTCAGTAAACCAAGTATGCCCCCAGGTGTCCCCTGCCCGAGTACATACTCCCCGTGCGGGTCAACGATGAGGAGTCCAAGCTTCCTGATATCCATGCAGGACGCCGCAAAAACTTTCATGAGGTTACTTTTCCCCGTGCCGGTCGTTCCGAAAATACCGATGTGCTGAGGGACTGCTTCGCTTGGTATAGCAACCGGAATGTCTTTGACGATGCCCCTTCCTGATTTTAATGCCCCTACCTCGATATCTCCCATTGATGCCCTGATAAACGAGAGATCGGCTGCAACAGGCCTGGAAACAAGGGACCCTGATGCAGGAATAAAGCCGGGTGGCTGGAACTTTCCGGTTTCATCGACAAATCCAAGGGGGAAGGCATCTACCAGGACGCCAAACCCGGTGCCAGGGCTGCAATCCGTCATACCAGGGCAGGACTCATGTGTTGTATGGCAGAGCCCGGTGACTTTTGCAAAAAACGTTACTGATGTCCCCAAATCACGTATCCGGACGATATCCCCAATAAATAATCCGGCTCCGGCACATTCCAGGAAACGGTATGTCAACAGGGACGATGCAATAAAATCCCTGCCAACCGGGTTATGCCCGGGATCGTATCCTGTATTGTTATCTTCCGTTTCCATCCTGCGACTCAGCGAAGTTGTTTGAGGAGTTACTTTATGTAGCTATCCCATGTTGCCGGCCATCTGATAGTGGTTATAAGAGGGACCACATTTTATCCGGGTATGGAGAAACATACATGAAGGTTGTTGCATTCAACGGGAGTGCCAGGAAAGACGGCAATACAGCGATCCTGGTCAAGGCGGTTTTTAAGGAACTTAAAAAAAAGAGGGTTTTGAAACGGAACTTGTACAGCTTTCTGGAAAAAAAGGTGCACGGTTGCCTTGCCTGCGGAAAGTGTTACAAGAACCGTGATCAGCGGTGTGTAATCATGAACGATGTTGTCAACGAGTACATCGGGCAGATGGTCGAAGCGGATGGGATCATCCTGGCATCGCCAACGTATTTCACGGATGTTTCATCGGAAATGAAAGCGCTCATCGATCGTGCGGGATACGTCGCGCGGGCTAATGATCACATGTTCCAGCGCAAAGTAGGTGCAGCGGTAGTTGCAGCCCGCCGGGTCGGTGCAATCCACACGTTCGACACCCTGAACCATTTCTTCTTTATCAGCCAGATGATTGTACCCGGTTCATCATACTGGAACATAGGGATGGGTCTTGCACCAGGGGGTGTCAAGAAAGATAAGGAAGGGCTCGAAACAATGAAGACGCTTGGACTGAACATGGCGTGGCTTATGCAAAAACTTGACTAACTGTTTTTTCACCGGCATCCATCACCGTCATAAATCCCCTTGCGAGAAATCCAATTCCACCATTTTTATTCTCCTTGCAGGAAAGGATGATCGTTAGTAGCACATAGATGGGATAATTACACAATTACTAATTGTACAGGTGAAACAATGAAACCAACCGGATTAGCACTGATATTACTTTTCATCGGCACTTCTGTTTTAGTGATGGGGTGCTCCTCCCTGAACAACGTCCAGGACTACAATCAGGGCATCCAGACCTCCCAGGTTCAGTCGACACTGCTAAAACAGTCTGGAGACTGGGGCATTACACGGGGCTGCTACTACACCGTTCAGTACCAGGTCTTTAACACAGGCACGATACCTGCCAAAAACGTAAGACTGGGGGTCATGCTCGTTCACATCAACGACGCTGCAGTCAGGGATTCGCGGGATATCTATATTGGGACACTTGCACCCGGGGCATCCACGACAGTTTCGGTTGAACTCGATGGGGAATGCCTGAAAGATTACAATGTTCGTGCTGTACCGGCATATGACATATGAACAAGAGCAATTGCACACTCAATCAGGGATCAACATTACAATTCGAAAATTAACAATAATTGTCCAGCAGTCACTCAGGGTGTAAGGCGGACCTAAAGTAAACATATTTTTTTATTGCTTCTTTAAAATGAAAACCCGGCAGTTCCGGCGTATATCCCTGATCCTAGCCACCAGGTGTCATCGATGTTCATGACGTAGCCGAGTTTCTTTTCGGTGGCATTGTTGTGGGTGGGATTGATGTAATAATACTCAACAAAACCACTCCCGTTAAGGGCCATATCCCGGAGTTCCCTCATGAAGAAACTGCCTGCTGCATCTTTCTCGCGAAGTCGGTTCACGCCGATTTTCTCCGGGTTCACCGGATGGGCAAGGGTCGTGCCGGTGAAGTCGTAGGCGTAAATATACAACTGGCCTTCAATGAAGGAGCCGTTCTTTTTATTGAACTCTGCAAGGGCCTTCGTTTTGCCCTCTCTCTTCGCATAGTTGGCAGCCCGCTGGACAAAAGCAACGAGTTCTTCCTTTGTTTCCGGTTGTAATGTTGTTACCGGTAAGACTACTGACGGGGTGATGGTTGGTACCTGGTCCGGTGATGCTGTCGTTCGCGGGTTCTGTATGCACCCTGCACCAAGCAGGAAAAAAACAGTGAACAAAAGGAGGACCGACCAGTACAGGTACCGTTTCATGGAGAAAGGTTTGCATTTCCTCCCCTATACACGTTATGAAATTCCCTGGTAGATATTATGAAATGGTTATTGCGAGCGAGTCGCTTCGTCTTTTTCTGGTCTGCGGGAAGCGACACCTTATGAAGACCAGGGCTGTGCTCATAACTTGCTATCGTAAAACTGTATTATGATCCTTTCGGGATCGAAGAAATGTACCTGGCGTCCGGGGACCAGGACAGATAACCACTACCCGTGGATATACCAGGTTAAAATATACCCGCCGGGTCAGGATAGAATTTTTTCCAGACACCGTACCTGGAAAAACCGTATCGTTTTCCATTCCAATCATACAACGATTGCCATGGAGTCAGAAGAGCTGAATGCGCTTATTAAAGACATTGATCCCAGAGTGCTAAAGGGAAGAGGCAAAGAAAAGAGGGCTGAAACTGGGACGGTGCCCGACAAAAATGAGCATGGCAAAAATGCATCCCGAAGCGACTCTGAAAGAGCTGGCAAAAACGTGATCCTGGAGTTGTCGTTACTCCTCACGAAAACGTAAAGTACTAGTGGATAGTGACGCTCGTGAAAATTTTTTCCCGGTCTTCCAGGACCCCGCTGCGACTACCTACGGGATTATAGTAACGTTGGTAAATCCCGGGAACTATCTTCTTCAATTACGAACAGGGAGAGGGAAAAATATGACGGTGTGGGGATTCACCAGAATAGGCTGGTACTTTCAGGGAAGCATATCGAAAAAGTGCATATCACTTAACGTAAACAGGGTCACTATCATCCCTTCCCACACCCCGTTATCGTTTAGCAATGGAGCTGCATTCCCGCTAACCGGTATTCTGTCATTTCCAACGGTCATGAGGACCGAATTCCGGGGAATCCAGAGGGTAGATTGCTCCTTTTTCACCCGGTCGTAGATATTTTCAAGGGGTTTTTCGTCATTCATGTCAACAATTTTAACGATCTCCCGGAAATGTGCAAGTTCCGACGGACCCTGCCATTTTGTTAATACCCGGGCATATTCATTGAGATAAAGAATAATCCCGTTATTATCGGTAATAATAACCCCGACAGGAAGATTGTTGAGTGCCATCTCGTACAATGCATTATTGATAAGGATCTGGTTGATGAAGCGACTCTTGGAAAGGGCAAGGTCAATCCCTAAACGGAGGTCTTCATCACTAAAAGGTTTCTTGATATATCCATAGTGAAGGGTCCCCTTCACCCGTTTAATGATGGCCGCTTCGGCATGGGCGGTAAGAAAAATAAACGGAGTATTCCCCTCTGTATCAAGAATTTTCGCAATTTCAATACCGTCCATTTCTCCTTCAAGGTTTATATCAAGGAGGACAAGGTCCGGGTTTTTCTCCCTGATGAGTGCAAGCGCATCGATACCGTTCGTTGCACGCCCGCAGATCGTGTATCCCAGTTTTTTCAGCCGCCATTCCTCTACACTGGCAATTACCGAATCATCCTCAACAATCAGGATACTTGCCTTGGAATTTATGGATTTGTTCATCAGGTGTGGATCTATGAACAATATACCTGATGTTTAAAAAAAACTCCTACTCCGCCATGGTGAACCGGTAATTCCCTTTCGGCACAACCATCTCTAACCGTGCCCCCTTCCTGGGTTCACCTGGTTCCGCAATGGATATGCCGGTGATGGATAGTATATCCCGCATGAGGTACAACCCGAAACCGGTACGCTTCCCAAAACCACGTTTGAACAGGTGCTTTTTCGACGTTTCAAGGTATTCCTTGTTTTTTTAAATATACAGGGTTTCCCATGAAAATGCCTGAACGTACCCATATACAAGGAGATTT
Organism: Methanomicrobiales archaeon; assembly: GCA_037130095.1. GTDB lineage: Archaea > Halobacteriota > Methanomicrobia > Methanomicrobiales > Methanospirillaceae > CAIKOD01. The sequence continues at coordinate 8,663 of JBAXTR010000002.1, read as the reverse complement.
TGATTAGAGCATTTTCATGGTTCGGTTGTGAACTCCCGTTCGTGTATGTTTCAACAAAGCCGGAAAAGGCTGAAATATCACCTGGCTGTTCAGGCCACTTCCGATCTCATAATACCAGGATTATATCTTTCATAACCACAACCCGGGAGTAAAAGCAGGGGTCTGCATCTTGATGTTTACCTTGCGGCCGAAATCAGACGTAAGGTCTCTCTCCTGATCCAATATAGCAAAAAAAAGATCATGCCATGAGATTCAGAAAGAAGGGAATGAAATGTCTTCCGGGAAAATTTTTCAGACCCGGATTTCCAGGGAGCAAAGCGAATAACAACGCCGGAGTCAGGAGTTCAGAACTGTGCTTTACCCCGGTAATGTAAATAATTGATTTCTGCCACCGGAAAGAGGATAGCTATCAAACCTATAATCGACCCATCAGGGCTGCATAATGGGGTAAAATTCCCGGCTACTGGCACTTTTGTTTTATCCATGGAAATCAGTGCAGCATGCTGCGGGAGCCACCATACCGCTTTCATCCCCATGATTTTTGCGTAGGGGTCTTCAATTGGCTTTCCCTCCATATTATCCACAATAGTGACGATTTCATTAAAAATATTAGTTTTTAGGAGCGGGTTTTTCCATTTCAACATCGCTATTGCCGTTTTGTTCACGTAGGTGATCAGTCCCCTGGCATCGGTAACAATTATCCCGGCAGGAATTTCTTCGACCAGCATCCTGAGCCGGGCATTTTCTTCCCGGATCTGATTGACGAACTCAAAATTGGACAGACAGAGGCCAATTGCAATACGGAGGTCATTATCACTGAACGGTTTTAATATATACCCGGCACCGGGGACTTTTTTTACTCTCTCTAATGTCTCATCATCTGCAGAAGTTGTCAGGAAGACGGAGGGAACATTATACCTTGAAAGGACTTCCATTGCAGTTTGTATCCCGTCTGATTTTCCCGGGATATTGATGGCAACTATCAGCATATGCGGCAGGGCCTTACCCAGTTTTTTAATTACCTCGTCACCTGAGGTGAATTTGGAAATTACAGTATATCCAAGTTTTTGAAGCCGCGCCTCGACAAGATTCGAGTAGATCGGGTCACCTTCGACAATTGAGATATTTAACTGGTTTTCCATTGAATGCTCCCTGTCATTACTACTGACTAGATGGATTCTCATTATAGTTTAAATGAACATTTTCGTGTGTTCATGACGCGGTCACGTTCCTGTAAGATTTTTGCTGGTGAGCCGGAGGTCCCGCCAGTCAATCCCGGATGAGTGAAAATGAGACAGGAGTCCCGCACGGAAAAGTTCTCTCCCCGCAGTTTATCACCTGGATAACTACCTCTTCCGGCCTTTCCCTGTAAACAGGATAAATGGGATTTGTCCAAATTTCGTCCGGACCTCAACAAGGAAAGCGATGCAGTTCATGTCCGGCACCTGGTGGTCTGAAATGATGGCGTTATACCGCTCCGATTTCAACTATGCCAATGCCAGCCTGGCTGATACAAGCGTATCGAATGCAAACTCCCCTTCTGCCTCAAGGAACAGTTTTCCTGTCTCCAGAATACCGGGCACGTCATCCACGTAGAGTTTACCCAATCGGTGCCGGCGTTACCCTACATGGAGTATGTAAAGGTATACCACTATGCCTCGGGACATAGACTTCCAATTTTGGTTTTTCTCTCCAGAAACACCATAAACCAATACATCAGGAGAGAATAGAACAGGCCCTTTAGAAATGTCCTGAAACTATCGTAATTTTTCGAATTATTCCCAAAATTTTAAACACCCCGCTGTGACGCTGTCCTGCCAATTGGTGGCCCCTATTGGACCTAAAACAGGTTAGTAGCAGCGGAGTTGAAAAAGAGGGGCAGGATTATACCTACAATCATGGATCCCTCTCTAGTAAACGCCATGCCCCTTTTGGCACTCGTATCTCGAACCGTGCCCCTTTACCTGGATCTCCGGTCTCCTGGATAGTAATACCCGTGAGATCGAGGATCTCCCGTATAAAGAAAAGCCCCCGGACCCGCGAGTGAGGACAATCATCGCGTAAAAATATCTCTGCCTTTCTTCCCTGCGGTATACCGATACCGTCATCTTCATAGAGGATAATGACCCCTTCTGGAGAGAGGGTATAGGAGACCCGTATTAAACTGATATGCTCACCATGGACAGTTGAATTTTCGAAAAGCCCCTGGAAAGCTTTTTCGAGCAGTGGATCGGCGAAAATTTCGAGATTTTCCATCCGGATATCGTGATGGATCTCCCCGAGGGTTACATGAGATACTCCGTACAGTAACACAAGGTGGACATTCTGCCATTGTGGAGGTTTTTTCCCAAGGTCCTGGTAATCCCGGGTAAATTCTATGATCTCGTTGATGATCTGGAGACCCTGCTCAATTTTTTGTATATCCTCAAGGAGGGAATCCTGGCCAGCCACCTGGGGTTTCATCAGCTCCAGAAAACCTTTTACTACAAAGACCTGGTTGGAGAGGTCCATTCGCGTAAGATCGTTTAGGGTATTGAGCTTCCGGTTCACACGTGCGAGGAGTTCTTCTGACCGTTTACGCTCGGTGATGTCACGGACGACCGATACAATAACCAGTTTTCCCTGGATACTCACCACGTGCGCATTGATCTCGACCGGGATAATGGTCCCGTCTTTCCTAGCATGCTCGGTCTCAAAGATCGCGTGTCCGCTCCTGGATAATTCCACAATAATATCTTTTAAAGGCCGGCTGTGGTAACCGGTAACAAAGTCGAGGGGCCCGCGGGATAGTAGTTCTTCGCGGGTATACTGCAGCATCCTGCAGGTAACTTCGTTTATTTCGATGAATTTTCCGGGACTCCCGTCAGGGTCAATCTCATGGATCTGGACCCCGTCATTTATGGTACTAAAGATGTCCCGGAACTTCGCCTCGCTCTCTTTCAGTGCGCCCTCTGCCCTTTTGCGATCATCGTTCTCCCGTTTTAGTTCGGTATTGGACGTGAGGAGGAGGTCACGGGAATGCTTCAGGCGGGATGACATTTCATTGAATTTAAGGGACAGGTACCCCAGTTCATCATTGCTCACGGTCTTAATCCTGGTATCCAGGTCGCCTGATCCGATACGTTCAGCTCCCTCCTGGAGCAGGGAAATAGGCCTGAGCACAGAGCGGTTAATAACGAGATAATTAAGCAGGACAAACAGGATGAGCAATGCAATCGAAAATGAAATCATCAGGGTATTTCTGCTCTCAATTTCATGGGCTTCGGATTTGGCCAGCTGCGAGAGTTCTGTCGACCGGGACATCAGGGTCTGCGTTTGCCCTGCCAGCGTGCTTGCAGAAAATTCTTTTAACTCCTGGTTGACACCGGCAGGTTCCCTTCCGGGAACACTACCCGTAACGGAGACAAGATTGAAAAAGGAGGTGTTCATATCCCTTTGGCTGTTGAACATATCATTCAGTAAGGCCTCCTGGTACGGATTGCTTAACGTAAGGGCCTGGAGGTGCCCGGTAAGCTCGGCATATTCTGAATTCCAGTGTTCAACCGGGCCGCTCCCACCATGGATAAGGTAATCGTTTTCCAGGTAATAGAGTTGAAACGAGGACTCATCAATATTATCAATGATCTGCTGCTTTTTTTGTATCTGGTGAAGCTGGTTGTTACTTGAATAGACGGATAAAATTATCACAGCTGCGAGGAGGACAAAGATAATGAGGCTGATACTTACCTGTGTTTTAATTTTCATGGGTTTATCCGACCTTCCTGGTATTTTAGTAGATTGTAGTAACAGCAGACGGTTTCAGCCTGTACAGGGTATCTGCAGAGATATATTTCGCAAAATCCGGAATATCCGTCACATTAGTCAGGTTGTGACGGATCCTCCACCGGGTTTCATCTTCCATGGACGTGATTAATGACTGGGACAGACCCACCGAAAAACGATGATTCTTCCAGTCCTGGCCCATGTACTGCTCATCAAAATTTGTCTGTTTCCGGGCAATTTTTTTTGCTTCTTCCGGGTAGGCGTTGGCATAGTTCTCGGCCTGGAGTACCGATGCCAGCACGCCTTCTACGATCTCAGGGTGTTCATGCAGGGTGATCTCATTACAGACAAGAGAGAAATGTGCATGTTGTCCAAGATGGACGGGCCATACCACCACATTTTCTCCCAGTTGCTGCCGCATCTGGTAGACATACGGTTCGAACGAAACTGCTGCATCGATATCACCCAGGACAATTGCATCTACCAGTGATGCTGGCTGAAGGTAGACTACTGTAACATTGCGAATGGAGAGTCCATTCAATACAAAGAACCTGTCGAGGAAATACTCCGGGATATTACCTTTCGTGACTCCGATCTTTTTCCCTTCAAGATCAGGGGCCTGAAAAATTCCCCTGTCCTTGCGGGAAACCAGTGAATTTGTATCAGATTCCGAAAGTGTACCGATAACCCGCAGTTTTTTATTATACAACAGCGGTTCGGAAAGGGAATACTCGTTAATATAACCAATATCAGATTTGCGATTCAGGAGGTCCTGCATGGCAGCGGTAGCCGATGATGATTCGATGAATGTGACATTCAGGCCATGTTGTCTAAAATACCCTTTTTCCTGGGCAACCAGTAACAGGGTGGAGGGGGCCCCTTTACCAGGGTCAATTGTTATATTCTCGAAATGTGCCGGGTCGGGGTGTTGCACCTGGGACTGCAGGTACCAGACCCCCCCGCCAACAAGTACTATCAGGATAATAACAATCAGGCCGATGACCAGGTTTTTTTCCATGGTACTATAGGAAGAAACCTGATTTATCAGAATAAAAAAGTTTGGCCGGTCATTTTATCGGTACCATGTAAGATCCCAGGTATACAGTACGCAGGATTTTTCAATAATATTCAGGCCGGATTCCAGTTTTTTCCGTTCATCCGCCATGGAATCCTGGTATAAAGTTTAGTTTCATGGTTATTGCCGGACCGGGGGGTATTCCCCCCGGATATAGGATTTCTGGCAGTATATCCTGGCAAAAGGGAAGTTTGACAACGTTTGCTGTATGGGACGCATTGCGGATGCATTTGCAAAGGAAGGAAGGAAGGAACAGATCGATATCATCGTGCAAAACCACATAGAGAAAGACCACTCGGGGGCCCTTGTCGAGGTCCATAAGAAATTCCCTGACGCACCGGTCTATTGTACCGAGATTGCAGAAAAAGGGCTTCTCCGCCATTTCCCGGCACTTGAGGGCACAAAATTCAAGAATGTGAAGACAGGTGAGACCCTTGACCTCGGAGGGAAGACACTCGCATTTGTCCAGGCGCCACTCCTGCACTGGCCGGACTCGATGTTCACCATGTACGCGGAAAAGGGGATCCTGTTCCCGAACGATGCATGGCCAGCACTTATGCTGTTCAAAGAGGCTTGACACGGATATACCCGATCAGGTCCTGATGGATGCCACCCAGACGTTCTACGCGAACCTGATAGTGCCATTAACACCGCTGTTTTTAAAGAAAGCGGAAGAACTGACAGGCCTTGGCCTGATCGAGAAGGTAAAAATGATCGCTCCGGCACACGGCCAGATCTGGACAGACCCGATGAAAGTTATCGGCGCCTACGTGGGCTGGGCTACCGGTACCTCACGGAAGAACAAGGTCACGATCATCTACGATACCATGCACGGGTCAACAAAGATACTCGCCCATGGTCTAGCCGAGGGAGTTATCGCGGGTGGGTGCGAAGTGAAGATGTTCAACCTTCATTCCGATGAGCGGTCCGAAATTGTCAAGCATATTCTCGATTCGAAGGCGATCATGGTGGGGGTCCCGACCATCAACGACATGCCATACCCGAGCATCGGGGATCACCTCTACTACCTCAAAGGCCTGCGTTTCAACCGGACAGGCGAACGGTTTGCCTTTACTTTCGGGTCGATGGGCGGTAAAGGAGGGGCACCGAAGATGGTTGCCGAAGAGCTGAAGACTGCCGGGTTTACTATTGTCGGTTCCCAGGAAGTCCTGTATGTACCGGATGCATCAGAACTTGATACCGCGTTCGATGCCGGAAAGGCAATGGCAACACGGATCATGGGATAACTATTTTTTTCTACCCATTCATGGGAGGAGTGGCAGCCGGTTGAACCCGCAGGTTCATTTCGATTCCTGACACCGCAGAGGCTGGGCCATTATATTCCCCGAGAGACAGCCGGGAATAATACCACTGCAACGGAGGCACGAAAACAGATAAGAGATCCGCCTGGAAACGCGGATCCCGTCAACATCATCAGGTGCGTTTATCGTTCCGGCCCTTTCAGCACGGTTGCCAGCCTGTCAAGCACGAAGGGAGGAGTTTTTTTAAGGCATCTGTAGCATTTTCAGCCCTGTATTCCTGCAAGAATGAAAAAAAGACCATTGATGATATTTACCATCCAGATAGCAATACCCAATTGCGGCATCCGGGCAATGAAACCGACAACGCCGACAATCCACAACCTGATCGCCACCAGGTGGGTGAAATTGGAAAAAAATTTGAAAATAAGGGGTTTTCCTTTTACTTCACGGATAACATTTTTACCGTAACAGTTGAGCCGCTTCCCGGTTTCTGCCGGGGCCAGTCCATCGGGACCGGTTGTATAACGCTGGTAGACATCCGGAACCGTGAGTGCATGGACGGGTTTTATCGGTATTCCCGGGTGCCTGTCCGCTCCGTTGTCAATGGAGGTCATCGGTCCTTTGCAAAGGAATTCCCGGTGAACCCAGGGCTTTTACCTGGATACTCCGGTTACCTGTGACTATATTTTTAAGGCTAAATACGTTCACCCGGTTGTCCCCGTATGGATGGACGAAAAAATAGTAACAGGCAGTTCAACAGTTCTTTGGGTGGCAGGGACATGACGGTGCCATTGCCGGAAAATATTTCCACGGATCGAACCGGATCATCGAAGACAATTCGATTAGTTTACCGGGCTCCACGTTCCCTGACAGCCTGTTAACTCGTGTACCTGTCACTTCGCTTCGGGGTTGTACTCGATGAGCCCTATTACATTCCCCTCCGGGTCACGGAAATGTGCCTGCCACCCAACGCCGGGTATCGCCTGTTTGGGGACGACGATACTTCCTCCCGATGCAACAATAAGTTTAAGGGTCTCATCAACCGATGCCACTCCTGCCGTAACGAGAATGCCTGATGAGGGCCGGTCCCGTTGCCGTGCGATTCCACCGTTGATCCCGGGTTGGTCTTCCGGGCCGGTCCCGACAAGCCAGTAGTCAACAGGACCACCCCATTTGAGGATTTCCCAGCCAAGGGTCTTCTTATAGAACTCTGCAATCTGTTCAGGTTTTTCCGCAGGGATCTCGAAATGTACTATCCGGGATATACAATATCACAAGAAATGGATAATGCAGCCCGGCATATTAACCATATCACAGAAATCAGCAGATCAAAGATCACCCGCCTTGATTTCCATCAGAAAGAATCTCATGCTGCTGATACAAAAAAGTACAAAAATGAACCGGAGACTAAAAATGACTACGATACTTGTTGATAAAGACCTCTGCACCCGTTGCGGGATCTGCTCTGATGTCTGCCCGGTGGCGATTATCACCCCAGCCAGTGAGACTACCCTGCCGGTGGTGAGTGACGCTGCTACCGGCATGTGTATCCAGTGCGGGCACTGCGAAGTTTCCTGCCCTTCAGAAGCACTCCTCCTGAATGTTCACCCGGATGAAAAGGTCCCCCTGCCCCCGGGTGCCGGGACTATCACCCCGGAAAACATGGCATACTACCTCAAAAAGCGTCGCTCTGTGAGGGAGTTTACGAGCGACCCCGTGCCGGAGGAGACGATCATTCAGATCCTCGATATCACCCGTTATGCAGCATCAGGAGGAAACGGGCAGCCGGTGCAGTGGATAGTCATGCATGACAAAACGAAGGTGAAAAAGGTGGCCGGGCTGACCATTGAATGGATGAAGACCCTGCTAAACACAAACCACCCGTTGAGTGGCTACCTGCCTGCGGTGATCGGTGCATGGAATTCGGGACGGGATATAATCTGCCGGGACGCACCCCACCTGCTCTTCGCCCATATTCCGGATGGTAACCCGATTGCATCTGTGGATGCGATTATCGCTCTCACCCATTTCGATATCGCTGCACCTGCCTTCGGAGTCGGGACCTGCTGGGCGGGTTTTGTTGCGATGGCCGCGATCTCGTATGAGCCGCTCCAGAAAGAGCTCGGTATCCCGGCAGGACGAAAAACCGCTTATGCAATGATGTTCGGCCATCCGCAGTACGAGGTATATGGAATACCACGGCGAAAACATCTCGAAGTAACGTGGCAGTAGCCAGCCTGGGGAACCGGAGGGAATACGATATGAAGGTCCTTGCAATAAATGGAAGCCCGCGTAAGAAATGGAACACCGCAACACTGCTCCAGAATGCCCTTGATGGGGCAGCATCAGTTGGAGCAGAAACAGAACTTGTTCACCTCTACGATCTTACATTTACCGGCTGTACCAGCTGTTTTGCGTGTAAACTGGCAAAAGGGAAGAGTTATGGGAAATGCGCCGTGCAGGACGGATTTACATCCGTTCTTGAAAAAATACCGGATTTGGACGCCCTGATCCTCGGCTCCCCCATCTATTTCGGCACGGTGACCGGCATGATGCGGTGCTGC
>JBAXTR010000199.1:0-4358 GCA_037130095.1 Methanomicrobiales archaeon | reverse complement strand
ATGTACCCTAGGCCAATCGCTGCACTTTGATGATCTTCCCCCCATTCAAAAATATAATCATACAATAAAGTCTCTTCCAATTTTACTCTTTGAATTTTATCCACCACAATAACACGTCCTGACACTGACTAAAGTTATTGCTGAATGTGGTGAAATAAAAATTCCGCCCCCGATCACACAGGATCGGTGATTCCCTCAATCATTCCCAGAGTTTTCTTCCATTTAGTATCGATAAAGTTACTCAATAGAATCAAAGGTGGCCATTATCATATTTGCAATCTGCAAACCGGTGAGCCCGTTTTGTTCAAGCAGGTATTGATAATCTCCGACTTTTTGGAAGGTATCCGGGAGACCAATTTTAATCTGGCGTGGTGTATTCGGAATTCCACTAAGGTATTCTGCTACCGCACCACCAAGACCACCAATCACCGAGTGCTCCTCAACAGTGATAATAAGTTTTGAATGGGTGCATATATCATGGATTATCGAAGTATCAAGCGGTTTAATCGTGTGCATGTTGATAACCGACGCTGATATACCCCTCTCCTTTAGGAGGATTTCAGCGGCGACCAGGGATCCGTGAACCATGGTACCGGAAGCAATAATCGCTACATCATTTCCGGTTTTTAACAGTATGGCTTTCCCAAATTCGTAGTGGTAATCTTCAGTGTAAACAATCGGATTATTCATTGTTCCACCGAGGCGAATATACATTGGTCCGGGATATTTTGCTGCCTCTCTGATGACTTTCACGGTTTCTGTCCCATCCGAAGGGGATACTACCATGAGTCCGGGGATTGCTCTCATGAGTGCGATGTCTTCAATACCATAATGAGTGTTCCCCGACATTCCCATAGCAAGACCGCTCCCCGTCCCAATAATTTTGACATTAAACCCCATATACCCAAGTTGAATCCGAATTTGCTCATAGGCCCGCATCGCCAGGAAATTGGAATATGTTGTTACAAAAACATTTTTTCCCTCTTTTGCTAATCCTGCAGCGATACCAATCATATTCTGCTCGGCAATTCCAACATTCAAAAAATTGTTCGGAAATTTTTCTTTAAAACGGGTAAGTCCTGTCAGGGTTGATAAATCCGCAGTCATTACCATTAATTCATTATCTTGTGCTGCAATTTCCTCAATTGCAATGGCGAATGATCCCCTCTGACCGAGTTTTGAATACATCCGGGCATTTAATGAAGTAAGTGGGGCCATTAATTCACACCCTGGATTTCTGCCAGAGCGGTCTCATATTGTTTTTGGGACAGGCTGGAGTGGTGCCATTCTTTTTTATTTTCCATAAACGAGATCCCTTTCCCTTTTATTGTGTGGGCAATGATGACGTGCGGTTTTATTATTTCAGATGGCTGAATAGAGGTAATTGCCTGGTATAATTCCTTTACGTCGTGACCATCAGTTTCAATTACATCCCAGCCAAAACTTTCCCATTTATCTTTAAAATTTCCCAGGGTCATTATTTCAGAACAGAATCCATCATATTGCAGAGTGTTGTTATCTATTATTGCAATGAGGTTAGATAAATGAAAATGGGAAGCAGACATGGCAGCTTCCCAGACCGAACCTTCATCGCATTCCCCATCCCCGAGAAGAACATACGTATGGTACGATTTATCCCGCATTTTTCCCGCGAGAGCAACGCCAATCCCAAAAGATAATCCCATGCCCAGGCTACCACCGGAACATTCAATCCCTTTTTTCATATTCATCACTGGATGACCCGGTAAAAAATCTCCGTTTACTTCAAATTTTTTCAGGTCATCCACGGGAAAAAATCCAACTTCTGCAAGTGCAGTATAATACGCGAGAACGCCATGTCCTTTACTAAGAATAAACCGATCCCGCTCATCCCACTCTGGGTTTTTAGGATCGAGATGCAATATTCCTCCATACAGGGTTGCCATAATCTCAATCATGGACAATCCCCCTCCCAGGTGTGCACCATTTGCTCCAGCGGAGAATGCCATCTGTAAAGCATGTTCCCGCATGCGTTTCGCCATTTTTTGAATTGAGATAACAACATCATCCATGATACACACCAACAATCGTGAATTCTCTTTTTATAATCCGCCATCAACCCGGATAACCTGACCCGTAACATATGATGACAGATCTGATGCCAGAAATAACGCAACGCTGGCTATCTCACTGGGAGTACCCCTCCGTCTCATACTGCATTGCTGCATAAAACGTTTCATCATATCTTCAGCCATGGTTTCGATCATATCTGTTTCAATTATCCCCGGTGCTATTGCATTTACTCTGATATGTGCAAAAGAAAGCTCGCGGGAGAGTTTTTTTGTTGCCCCTATGAGGGCTGCTTTGCTGCACACATATTCAAGCTGCCCCGGCTCACCATCAATTCCTGCTATAGAGGCTAGATTTATAATACTCCCTGAATTCTGTCGGGTCATTGTTTTTAATATATGCTGGGTGATGAGCAAGTGCGAAAAAAAGTTCACTTCAAAAACATCTTTCACTGTTTTCATTGGAGTGAGCTGGAACAAGGCATTTTTAGAAACCATTCCTGCATTGTTTACGAGAATGTCAAGAGGTCCCTTTGATGAGAGAATCTGCTTCATGGCACGGGTGACCTGATCACTATCCGCCAAATCAAAGACTAATGGTGTTATTCGAACTGAGTAACGTTCAGATAATTCCTGAAGATCTCTAATATAGGCATCAGAAGAAGATCTACTACAGGCCCAGATATCCGCTCCATTTTGAGCAAATAATTCCAGGATGCTTCGTCCGATCCCACGTGAACAACCCGTGATGATGGCTGTTTTTCCTTGAAGTAACATGATGCTCACATTAGTAGTTTTAAGTGTGCTATTCACATTTAATGGTGTTAATTTGGAACTGTTTATTTTCCATACCCTGATCCATTACAATCATGTTTATAGTATTCCAAGGGATCAAATTAAAGTTATACATAGTCACTTGATAATTACTTCCGCCGAATTGCTAGTTTTTCGAATTCCCTGGTTTGTGTTGGTAACCCCGCATTCATTTTCCGTTGAGTATGCTCTCCTCCAAAGTTTAGTTATTTCTCAGGATGACCCACCGTACCAATCGGTTGAGGGTCAGAACCCCATCCCACGGCAGGATAAAGTCGTGCATTGTACCGGGGATAACAATCCGATCCGCACCCCGGTAGGTAGCCTTCTGGGCAAATAATTCCCGCTTTATCGGATCCAATATCCCGATCGAGACGGCCTGGATCTTATGGTTCATCAGTGGGATTACTTCATCCACTGCATTGATCTCTTTTACAAAAATACATTTTCCCTGGATGGGCTCTTCCAGGCAGATATCATGATCAATGAGAATGGTCCAGCCTAGATCTCGGGGAGAAACGCAATTTTTCCCGCTTGAAAGGAGATAGCGGGCTCGGGTATTGATAATATTAGCCGACATACCTGATGAGATCTCCTGGTTAAGGAGTGCAGACGGCAATCGCACTAAAGCATCGCGCAACCATGAAACGATCATTTCAATTGAGTATTGGCTTTCTTCCAAAAAGAGTACATGCGGTGAGGAGCACGCCATCTGGTTAAAAACTGCGACATCTTTGACGAACTGGTCCAGCGCTTTTCTAAAGCCATCAGATTCTATATATTCCCGGTCAAACACGGCAAATGAATATTTTGGACCAAAGACAATCGTCTCACAGTGATCCCGACAGGGAAGTCGTGAGATCGCACGAACTGCTTCGCTTCCCCCAAAGATAATACGACAGTCTGCAGCAAGGGAAAACTTCTCACTGATAACCGTATTTCTACCTTCAAATGTAACAACCGAAATTGCATCAAGCACACTTTTACCTGAGTGAGTTATCCCTTTATGATCAACAGTAATTGTTGGCAGTTCCCGGAGCATGGACACGATCAGGTGGACATATTCTTCTGGCATCTTGACAATGCTTCCATTCTTTGATAGAACGGCCTGGACAATCGAAAAAAATCCAAGTGTCGGCATGTTTGCAGCAATCCACTGGCAGACGATCCCCCGGGGCTGTGCTGCCATAAGGATACTGGCTTCGTTTTTATAAAATCCATCAAGATACCGTTTGTCGGAATAATTGACCTGGCAGATTCTGTCAAGGTTCTCGCGACGAAGCCATAGCGAAATATAGCTGACACCCGGAAGTGTATTGATTTCCGGATTTTTTAGAATTTTTTTCCCGAGAATATCGAGGATTTTTATGATGGCATCGATTGGGATCGCAGCAAGATCTTCCCTACGATCATTAATTATTTGGGCAATATCTTCGAAATCCTGGTATGGATGAGTCTCAAATTTCCCATCCAAAAGATAACAGGTAATCATTAGAC
>JBAXTR010000198.1:0-4362 GCA_037130095.1 Methanomicrobiales archaeon | reverse complement strand
GGTGAACGACGGCAACAACTCCTGGACCTTATTGACCTGGATAATGAGGAGTTGCAATCAAAATACCAGTATGTTACAAGAAAAGGTAACACCCTGTATGCTGAAGTCTTTACTCCTGCATTATGCGGGGGGAAAGGGGCATACGTATGGGCGACGGGATCGCCCCTTTTTAATAGTCACGGGGAACGTATCGGGGCAATAGAATCCATCCGTGACATTACCGAATGGGAACATGCTGATGTGGCCCTGAAAGAAAGCGAGAAAAAGTACCGGGATATTTTTGAACATTCAGTAACGGGGTTATTCAAGACAGCACCTGGCGGCCAGCTGATCGACGCGAACGATACGCTTGCCCGTATGTATGGATATTCCGGTGCACCAGAAATCTTACAGGCAGGTATTAGTGTCGGTCAATTATATACCAGCCAGGAAGACCGGGAAGAAGTGCTCCATATCCTTTCTGAAAAAGGGATGGTAGAAAACTATGAAGCTCCTCACCGCAAGCGGGACGGGACCCATTTCTGGGTATCGATAACGGCACGGACTATCCGGGACGAGGATGGTACTGTTCTCTTTTATGAAGGCACAAACCTCGACATCACCGGGCGCAAGATGGCAGAAGATGCCCTGCGGGAGAGTCGGGAGGGGCTGAAGTTTGCACTAGAAGGAACAAATGATGGTATCTGGGATGTGCGGATGGATACCGGTGCGGTATATATCAGCCCACGTGGTTGTGAAATCCTTGGCTATACTCCTGATGAGCTCCCTCTTGTTGCACAGACCTGGGGCCAGCTGGTTCATCCCGATGACCTGCCTGCTACTACCGCCGCACTCAACGCGTATCTTGAAGGGCGTGTACCGATTTTTGACGTCGAGCAACGGTTGAAAACAAAATCAGGCAACTGGAAATGGATACAGGTACGGGGTAAGGCAATCTCACGGGACGAAAACGGCGCACCAACCCGGATGGTAGGGACGCATACTGACATCACAGAACGCCGGTGGGATAATGAAGCGTTGAAGGAGCGTGAGGAGCTCCTGAAAGAGGCACAACGGGTAGGTCATCTTGGTTCCTGGGATCTCAATGTTGTAACGGGCGATCTGCAGTGGTCCGATGAGTGTTATCGCATTTATGGATTCAGACCGCAGGAATTCGTGCCTAGCTACGAGAAGTTCCGGAGTATCATATACCCGGAGGACCTCGCGTTCGTCCAGGAGCAGGTAGATGCTGCGCTGAATAACGACAATCACTATGATATTGATTTCCGATTTTTGCGCCCTGACGGAGAAATTTGCTGGATACACTGTGAGGGCGAAGTAACACGGGACGCAGATGGAAAGCCACTTCGCTTTTTCGGGACGCAGATTGACATCACCGAACGAAAGCGGGTTGAGGAAGAGCTGCAGAAGAGCGAGGAGCGGTTCCGCAATGTGATTGATGCTGCGGATGCATATGTCTTTGAGATCGATGCGCACGGCACTATCACGTTCCTCAGCGACCGGGTGAAAGATATTCTGGGGTATGAACCACAGGAACTGATAGGAAAAACGCCATTTGATACGATGACAACTCCGGAAGAAGTCACCCGTATGAGAGCCGTTTTCGGAGAATACCTGAGGAGCAAACTCCCCATCCGCCGCATGGAACACAACTGCCGCTCGAAAGACGGGCGAGAACTAATGCTGACAGTCACTGCACTGCCAATGTTAGATGCAGCCGGCGGGATCAAAGGTTACCAGGGAACGGTTGAAGATATCACCGAACGCAAACTGGCAGAGGAACTCCTCCGTCAACAGACTGATGCCATGGAAGCAGCGATCGATGGTCTGGCTATCCTCGATAACAATCAGAACTATACCTACGTGAACAGGGCTCATGCCGCAATCTATGGGTATGAAAATACCCGGGAACTCATCGGCAGGTCATGGCGTATACTGTATGATCCCATTGAGTTGCAAAGATTTGAACAAGAGATCATGCCAGAGCTCGGCCAGAAAGGGCATTACCAGGGCAGAGCTACTGGTAAGAAAAAAGACGGGAGCCTGTTCCCCCAGGAGGTCTCGTTAACCACTCTTGAGGACGGTGGGTTGATCTGTGTTGTGCGAGACATCACCGAGCGCAAGCTGGCAGAAGAACGGTTAAAGGAGAGTGAGGAGCGGTATCTGTCGCTTTTTGACCGCTCTCTTGACTGTATCTATATCCATGATTTTGAAGGGAACTTTATCGATGCAAACCCGGCTGCGCTTGAACTTATGGGGTACACAAAAGAGGATATTCCCGACGTTTCATTTACTTCCCTGATAAGCGGCGACCAACTCAATAAAGCCCGGGCAACAATCAGAGCCATCGTTGAAACCGGTTCCCATTCGGATGTGGTGGAGTACCGGTTACAGGCAAAAAATGGAAAATTTGTAGATATTGAAACGAAAGGATCCCTCATCCTCCACAATAAAAAACCCTACGCTATCTTGGGGATAGCACGGGATATCACCGAACGAAAGAGGATAGATGAAGAGCTGATGGAGAGCGAGGAGAAATTCCGGGCAACTATCGGGCAGTCGAGGGACGGCATCCTGATCACGGACGAGGATTTCCATATCATCGAGTGGAACGCAACCCAAACCACGATTTATGGTTATACCAGGGATGAGATGCTCGGCAGACCGCTGTGGGAATTCCAGTTTGCCACCCTGCCCGAAGAAAAAAGATCGCCCGTATTACTCGAAAAGATGAAGCAGAGTATGCTCAATATCCGTAAATCTTCGGATTCTGCCTGGATGAATTCGCTCCACGATTTTGAAGTGCAGAACAAAAACGGGCTGTGCAGAACGGTTCAGATATCCACCTTCCCGATCGTTTTCAGAGACCGCATTTTTTTCGGTTCCATCAGCCGGGATATCACTGACAAAAAGCAGGCAGAAAAGGAATTGCGCGAGAGCGAGGAACAACTGCACAACTTCATCAGTAATCTTCCCGTCGGGCTGTACCGGAATACGGCAGGGCCACTGGGGAAGTGTCTCATGGCAAATCCCTACATCGCCCGTATGCATGGCTACGACACCCTTGAAGAGTTTTTACGGAAACCCACTGCGGACATGTACGCAAACCCGGAAGAACGGGTCGCCTTTTCAGACCAGCTCATCAACAAAGGAAGTATTTTTGGCAGGGAAATCCATCTGAAACGTAAGAATAACGAGCTCTTCTGGGGACGGGTTTCTGCTGTTGCTGTCCGGAATCAGCAAGGGGATATCCAGTATTTTGACGGGTTCATCGAGGACATCTCCGACAAGAAGCGGGCGGAAGAAGCACTCCAACTGGCAAACAAAAAACTCAGCCTTCTTTCCAGCATCACCCGGCACGACATCAATAACCAGCTCGTTGTGCTGCTGGGATATCTTACTATTCTGCAAAAGAAGCAGCCAGATCCCACACAGAATGAGTATTTCCAGAATACCACAACCGCTGCACGACGCATCTCATCCATGATCCAGTTCACCAAGGAATACGAGAGCATCGGGGTCAATGCCCCGGTCTGGCAGGAATGCTCCACAATCGTTGAAAATGCGGCAAAAGAGGCCCCGCTTGGAAAGGTCACGGTGAAAAACGATCTCCCCGCCGGAGCAGAGGTGTTCGCCGACCCCCTGATTATCAAGGTCTTTTACAACCTGATGGACAACGCGGTCCGACACGGTGGAAAGATCACGACCATCAGCTTCTCTGTTGAGGAACGTGGTACAGATCATATCCTTGTCTGCGAAGACGATGGCGAGGGCGTTCACCAGGATGAGAAAGATAAGATCTTCGAACGTGGATTCGGGGAGAACACGGGTATGGGCCTGGCACTTGCACGGGAGATACTCTATATCACTGGCATCACGATACACGAGACCGGTGAGCCAGGCAAGGGGGCACGGTTCGGGATGACAGTGCCGAAGGGAATGTGGCGTATTGCCGGGAAAAGTGACTGATGTCACAAAAAAAGAAGGCCGGGGGGGAAAGGACAAAAGCGAACAGCACCCGTTCTTTGAGGGACAATGCAGAGGAATATCTCGTACGCTCCCCGAAGATTTCTTCCGATCCCGCAGGGCAGACTCCGGAAGAACTCATCCATATACTCCGGGTACACCAGGTCGAGCTTGAGACCCAGGCAGAAGAACTCAGGACGGCCCATCTCGGGCTCGGGGAGTCCCGGGACAAGTACCTTGACCTGTATGACTTTGCCCCGGTCGGTTATTTCACGCTCACTGACAAGGCCCTGGTGAAAGAGGCGAATCTTGCTTGTGCAACGCTTCTCGGTGTTGAGCGGAACAACCTGGTCAACCATGGGCTCGGACGGTTCATAGCCCACCCTGACCTTGACA
>JBAXTR010000197.1:0-4403 GCA_037130095.1 Methanomicrobiales archaeon | reverse complement strand
GTCCAATAATCTGGTTTCGTTTCATAACCTTTGGTCCGGGGACAATTACCGCGGGATTTGCGAATGGTGACGGCAGATCACCCTCTGCTGCCGGCACGTACTGGTGCCGGACGTTGTGATCTTCATACCACGCATGTCACAGTTCTTATTGTAGCGAATGTTTCTGTTGGGGAGATTAAATCACGCAATTGTCGAATTAATCGTTTCAACCGAAAAATTCCCGGACCCCTGAAGGAATACCCTGCCGGTGTCCGGTAGATAAGGCTTATCATCCAGGGAGAGCACCGGGAGCATAT
Source organism: Methanomicrobiales archaeon (assembly GCA_037130095.1). Lineage (GTDB taxonomy): Archaea > Halobacteriota > Methanomicrobia > Methanomicrobiales > Methanospirillaceae > CAIKOD01. The sequence continues at coordinate 4,107 of JBAXTR010000197.1, read as the reverse complement.
CTTCATTTTAATAAAATGTTATTTTGTAATACATATTCATTTGGTATTGCCTTGCAAATGACCGCTTTACTGATTTTATCTCAAAGGCTGGCCGTGTTATTCTTGAATGGCCCGGATTTTGGTTGCAATTAAAAATTATGAGAAAGAAAGCCCTCAAATTCATCCAGCATCCCGGTATGCATCCTTCGGCACGATAATCTCAAACCGTGCTCCCTTACCGGGTTCTCCATTTTCGATGATCGTTATTCCTGTAATGTCAAGGATCTCTCTCGAAAGGGCCAAACCCATACCGGTGGTCTTTCCGAATCCACGTTCAAAGATCTTAGCCTTTTCTTCTGCAGGGACACCATTGCCATCATCCTCGCACACAATGATATGATCATCACCTGAATCTTTGACATGGAACCTGATGGTCGTGATCTTGCCACCATACCGGACAGCGTTGTCCATCAGGTTGTATACCACCTTGACAACCAGCGGGTCAGCCAGGACTTCCGCACCGGGAGGGATATCGTTTTTAACCAAAACCCCTGCAAGATGAACTTCCTTTGCCGCAGCGTCAACGATTGTACGGCAATCCTGGTAGACCGGTGCATGCATCCCGATCTCCTCGTATTCCCTGGTGAAACGGATCATGGAGGAGATCCGCTCAGCAGAGGAACTCATCTTCTCAAAATATTCGTTCAGTGACGGGTCGCACTGCCTCTTTTCAAGAATTCCCATGTAACCCTGGAGCACCGTCAGCTGGTTGTTGATGTCGTGCCGGGTGATACAGGAGAGGAGGTTGAGTTTCTTATTCGCCTGGCTGAGCGCTTCTTCCGCCAGTTTACGTTCGGTGATGTCTCGGGCAATCCCATAAAAACCAGCGATATTACCGGCTTCGTTGTCGAACGGAACCGCACTTGAGGTATGCCAGTACCATTGTCCATCGGAATGCTGCACACGGTACTCGACACCCTCCTGTCGCTGTCCCGTCTCAATCACCGTCCGGAGAAATGTCATGCACCCGGGAAGATCATCAGGATGGACGAATTTCTGGAATTTCTGCCCTGTCACCTCTGTTACCGGGTGCCCGAGCAATGTTGTCCAGGTGGGTGAAACGTAAATAAATTCACCCTCTTTCGTGAGCGTGTAAATGATATCGTGGCTGTTCTCGACAATCAGGCGGTATTTCTTTTCGCTCTCCGCCAGCGCCTCCTCGGCAAGCATGCGCTCGGTGACATCCCTGGAAACCCCGATGAGCACTTCCTTGTTATTCCACCACCCCCGGGTAACTTTTGTTTCGACCCTGATGCGGGTCCCGTCCTTTGCAAGAACCGGGACCGGGCAGGAGTCAGTTTTTCCGGCAATCATCCCCTGTACAATGCGAAATGCTTCGTCGCGACGCTCCGGGACGTGCAGCAGCAGGACATTCGTACCCCGGAGTTCTTCTGATGTATATAAGAGACGTTTCGAAACGGCGGTATTCGCTGCAACGATAGTTCCCTGCATGTCCAGTACAAAGACCATCTCGTCAATCGAGTTGAACAGCGTCTCTAAATTTTTTGAGGATTTCTTTGCGTACTCTTCTGCTATCATCCGCTCTATCGTGCTGCCAAGTTCACTCCCGATAGAGATCAACGTCTGTTTCTCTTCATCAGAGATTGCATACCGCCGTGTACTGGTGATATTCAGTGCCCCTATGGCAGCCCCTTTGGCAAGTAAGGGGACAATGGCTGCCGACTGGAATCCATACTTCTCCGAACGTTCAGGGTTGATCTTTGCATAATTCTCCGTGAATATCGGTTCGTTCCGGATAAACAGCGTATCATAGGGACTTTTATCAATCGGTACCGTCTCGATTTCTGCAAGGAATTCCGGGGGAAGATGCAGGGAATGAACAATCCCTGCTATTTTTTTTGTATGGTCCACGAGGTAGATCCCACCGGCATCGAAGTCCATCAGCCGGAGCGATTCCGCGAGGATGCTGTCCAGGAGCTGGGCCAGATCGTCGGCCTTGTTCACCGTGGAGATAATTCCATTGAGGATGGAGAGCGTTACCGACTGGCGTTGCATTGCCTCTTCAGCCTTTTTACGCTCGGTGATATCCTGGAGAGTACCCATGACATAGGAACGACCCCCCTCAGTTACCGGCGCCAGGCCCCGTACTTCGGTCCATAGTTCTTTTCCGGTATCGGTGATTATCCGGGCCTCAATAGTAAATGGTTCCCCTGTCAAAAGGCAGGTCGCCACTTTCTCCCGGATAACCGGGATGTCCTCCGGGGCATAGTATTTCATCCCCTCCATAAGTCCCGGGCGGTAATCACGCGGCGCTTCAACGATATCGTAAATTCCATCTGTCCATTCAAGGTAGTCCGTATGGAAATTGGCCTTCCAGCCACCAAGCCTGGCAATATGCTGGGTCCCCTTTAAGAAGAGCTCGCTTTCCCGTAATGCATTTTCTGTTCTTTTACGGCTTATTGCCGATCTGATCTTATGCGAGAGCTCGGTGAACTGGCTCTTTGGCTCCCCACCCTTCTGCAGGTAAAAATCAGCACCCTCGTTCAGTGCCTGGATGACGACCTCTTCACGCCCCCTGCCGGTGAAGATGATAAATGGTGTGACGTTCCCCGATGCTTTGAGTTGTTTCAGGAAGGTGATCCCATCGATCTCCGGCATATGGTAATCGGAGATGATCGCATCGTACTCCTCCGTGTCCAATTTCTCCAGGGCCATCCTGGCTGAGGCGAGGGTATCGACTTCAAACGCTTCCTCCTTCTCAAGGTAGAGTTTAACAACGCCAAGCAGGCCCGGTTCATCATCTACATAGAGGACCCGGAATCTGGCTTCCATTCATACAACATTATAAATTTGAACTAAATACCTTTATGCCTGAAAATCCCGGACCCCACGGGATATAAAGGAAATCTGAAATTAAAGGAGATTAACTCATGGATTCAACAACGGGTGCTTCTATTGGATTTTGAAGCCAGGTGAAGTATAGACAATTTTCGGGACCTCCTGGCCTTGGGTCCCCTGCAGGTACGGATTGTAGTACCAGTCCTTAAAACCGCCCCGTTGCGGTCGCCATAGTGTTGTGCCGGTGCCCCTGGTAACCCTAAAATCAAGGAAGAAGGGTGATGGATACGTCTCGCAGGTTGTGAGAAATAGTTCGGATTTTGAAAGTAACCTTAAGATTTTTTATAATATAAACGACAATCGGGAAACAATCTGCGTACCATGAAATCCGGCACCCGTTATAAAATTGCGTGAGCTGGAAAAGGAATGGAATGAACTTAATTACCTGATTAGCTAAAATCAGTACTATCGTAATTACCGTTTGTGGCTCCCCCCCTGATCATTCTTCCGGGTGCAAACAGGAAACAAAATTAAATGGCTTCAAAAAAGACGACAACAACGTCCGGGAAAACGGTGGACGAAAATCGTTTGATGAGGGAAGCCGCCGAAGAAAAAATCAGGGGAAGACCGGAAATCTCTCCCGGGCAAAAAGAGCAGAGCCCTGAACAGCTCATTCACGAGCTCCAGGTACACCAGGTAGAACACGAGATGCAGGCTGATGAACTCAGGAGGACGCAGCTCGAACTGGAGGAGTCACGGGACAAATATCTTGACCTTTACGAATTCGCCCCGCTCGGCTATCTCACCCTCACCAACAAGGCACTGGTTGAAGAGGTAAACCTCACCGGGGCGACCCTCCTCGGTGTTGAGCGAAAAGAACTGCAAAACGCAAGGTTCCGGAAATTCGTGGCCCCGGAAGATTCCGATACGTGGGCCCGGTATTTCATGAACGTGCTTTCCCGTGGCGAAAAACAGTCCTGCACCGTAACGCTCAAAAAGGGGGATGGGTCGATGTTCCCTGCCCGGTTGGAAGGGGTCCGGGTCACCCGTAGCAGTGGGGCGATCATTGTCCGTATTTCGATCAATGATATAACTGATATCTGCCAGGCGGAGAATGCGCTCATGGAAAGCGGGAAACGGTACCGCGAATTTTTCACGCTGTCACGGGACTGTATATTTATCACTTCACCAGATGGGCAATGGATCGATTTTAATGTAGGAGTTACGCAGTTGGATATTAAAAACGAAGCCCGGAAATAGCAAAACATT
>JBAXTR010000196.1:0-4420 GCA_037130095.1 Methanomicrobiales archaeon | reverse complement strand
GTAATGATGAGATCTGGAAGGAAATCATCGGAACTAAAAACAAATATACTATAAACTTTTGAGAGAAATATCCACAATTTGGTGTTAGTTATTTGCATTAATGGGGTTACAACCCGCCTGTTAGGACTGTACACCTTCTCCTCGAATTAACGGTAATGAGAATTATCCCTCAACAAGGAGTCGCCTTCTCCCGATTTTATCGGACATTGCACGTACAACTCATGTGTTTCCTGGACTCTTGCCCTGCAGAGGTAGCATCATGTGTGGATTGAAATGCCAGACTCCTGCAAGAAGAAATGACTGATGGTCCCTGACAATGTACCATTAATGCGGGTCAGACCGTAAACTTGGTCATCTCCTGAGAGACCCGGGCCACAATTATGTTCACATTACCGACCATCTTTGTGATCTGATCGATCGATGCGGATGTTTCTTCCGAGGCTGATGCAGCATCCATCGCATCTTTCGATGTCATCTGGACCATCTCATGCACTTCAATGATCCTTGCAGTGACTTCTTCAACGGTCGCTGCCTGCTCTTCACTGGCACTTGTCATCACCACGATATTCGTGCTGATATCATCAATTGACTTGGCAATCTCATTAAAGGAATGAAGGGTCTGGGTGAGCGCCTCGTTTCCGGCTATTACTTCCCGGTTTGAAGAGGCAACTGCTTCACCGGCAGCGATGGATTTTTTCTGGAGTGCCCCGATCATTTCAGAAATATTTCCCGCGGATGTCCGCGATTCCTGTGCAAGTGATTTCACTTCTGTTGCGACCACGGCAAAGCCCCTGCCTGCCTCACCTGCCCGTGCGGCTTCGATTGCAGCATTGAGGGCAAGGAGGTTGGTCTGGTTGGAAAGGTCGCTGATCAGCCCTACGATCTTTCCGATTTTCTCCATCTCTGCCTTGATATCAATAATTATCTTCTCTACCTCGGTTGATGAGGTTGTGATGCTGCGCATGCCATTCTCGGCCTGCGCCGCAAGCCCGGTCCCTTTGATACTCAACTGGTTGGCGTCCCCTGCAATTTTTGATACCTTCTCAGTTTTCTGGTAGACTTCGTTCACTGCCTGGAACAAGCCTTCCATCGCACGGAGCACCTGGGCGATACCATCGCTTCCTTTCGCCGAATTCCTGCTTACACCTGCAACATTCTTTGCAATCTGTTCCGCACCTGAAGATACTTCCCGAATACTGGCATTTGCCTCCTCGGTGTTTGAAGCGAGTTCCACGACCTGCTGTTTGACCATGTTCACCGCTTTGGAGACCTCGATGCCAATACTGTTCAAGGCTTCTTTGAAACTGACAAAATCTCCTTCTACACGGAGATTTTCATCAACCCTGGCCTTAAAGTTGCATTTGGCGAACTCGTTTGCCATCCGCATCGCTTCGTTGACTGGATTGATTACCGAGTCGAGGGTCATGTTGAAACCTTCAACGATTCTCCTATAGTCACCCTGATGTTTCGTCGTGTCTGCACGCGTTCTGAGTTTTCCTTCAACTGCAGCTTTTGCGAGCATGTTGGTATCGTCAATCATATGGCCAAGAGCGACCTGGACTTCAGACAGGTCGTTGTTGATCCTGGCGAACTTAATACACGCATCCTTTGTATTTTCCGTGGGAGTAGCAAGAGCGAGGTCAAATGCGAGGTTTCCTGACGCAAGCATCCCGAGGTTCGATGAGAATTTGTCGAGAAAACCATCCGTGAAATCGGCGAGTTCTTTTTTTGCGATATCTGTCCTGCGTTTTACTGTATTGTCCAGGTAGGATGCCATGATGCTGATGATCGCCCCCTCTTTATCCAGGATTGGTATGGTATGCTGCTCCAGGTACCTGACCCCGGTTGGAAACTCGACAACAATATCCCCGGTAACACCCCTCTTTGTAGTTAATGCATCCCGTATCCCCTCGCCGCTCTTTGCCAGAATCCTGAAATCTTTCAGGCTCATCTTCTTCAGCTGTTCTCCGGTAAACCCGCTCATGAGATAGAAGGCCTCATTGGCAAGTTCGAGGTCCAGTTTCGTTGACATGATAAGGAGCGGAAGAGGATTTTGCATGATCATGGAATGCATGCGTTGTTTCTGGTCTTCAGCCTGCGATGCTGCTTTTTGTAATTCCATAGCAGCATTGTTCCGGGTGGTGACATCATTATAAACGGATATGAGGTTCACCATCTCTTTCGATTCGTTAAAGAGCGGGATGGTGTACCTCTCCCATGCCATGTCACCGCCCGGGAACCGGAATGTTGCTTCCCCTCTTACCGCCCGTTTCTTTTTGATACTCTCATCAATGCCATCCCCTTTATTATCGAGGTATACAAAGTCATCCAGGTGGGCAGCAAGAGTTTTTTCCCGGCTCCAGCCGGTCTTTTCGATAAACGCCTCGTTCGTTTCGATAATGTTTTTTTCCATGTCCCATACGAGGATCGGAGTTGGCAGGTTCTCCAATATCAGGGCAGTCCGTTCATGCAGACCCTTGAGATCTTTGATCTGCCTGCGTTCCGTGGTAACATCAGAAAAGAGCGAGATTACCCGGAAAATCCTGCTGTTGTCATCAAATAAGGGGGTGGTATTGAGGACGAAGATACGGTCACCGTTCGGGAACCGGAATGTTGCTTCACCCCTGACGGCACGTTTTTCCCGCAGGCATTCTACGATGCTACCCCCTAACGCATGAGATGTGGTAAAATCAGAATATTGTTTTCCGATCACTTCCTCCCGGGTATATCCGGAAGCTTCAATAAAAGCGGAATTGACTTCAATTACTAGTCTACCAGGGTCAAAGACGAGAATAGGAATGGGATTTAATTCAATAAATCCCTCCATGGCCGCTTTAAAACACCGTAACTCTTTTATACCATCTATATCCTTCTCGCCATCTTCTGCCATATTATTCTCCCTGTTCGCCACCGGATTAAAGGTACCTGGGGGGGTGATAATGCGATTAGTCTATAAAATATTCTACCAGGATGAAGTAATCAGGTATGTAATACGAATCTGTTTCATTAATATTAATGTAATCCATTACAAAATATAGTTCAATACAACTTTTCTTGTTCAGAATTAGCTTGCTTTGGGAACAGATGGAAAAAAATCGATCGTACGGATCTTAAAACCTGAAGTCCGGTGACCAGATCAGGGATCTGCACTAAGACCCGGGATGAACATGCAGGTGATACCCTGCTCTGTCCGATGGCAGGAGAAATGAAATATGCCAGACTCAAGAGAAAATAAATTAAGAATTAAGGTGTGAAACCGGGGTTTGAAAATTCCCCAACTATCACGTTCGTGTTTCTGGCTCATAACCCTTTATGACCGGAAATAGCCCTATTTTTTCTTTTGGGCTTCCTCCAAATCTTTTGCGGTATTAACCATCATTTGTTTAAATTGTTCCATGGTTTCCGCAAGCTGGCCGATTTCGTCATCGGATTTATAGTCTATTGTGGCTTCAAAGTCCCCGCCAGCTACCCGTGTTGATACGTTCACAATCTTTTCCAACGGTTCGATCACGATCTTTGTGACCAGGAATACCATCACACCACCAACAATTATCGCTGCCAGGATAGCAACGATCAACAAGGTCATATTATTCTGCTTTGCATTATTTTCAAGCGTTGTAACATCTTCAATGACCACGACTGTTCCAATTTTATTATTGTTGATGTCGTTAAAGGAAAACCCTCCGGAGACGAAGGTCTTGCCATCGCTGGTGAATTTTGAGAAAATCCTGCCTTCTGGTGGAACATTCCCAAGGTCATTTTCGTTGAAACTTGTCGCCTGGATTGCCCTTGTATCATTTATTGTTGCGTCAATCACGAGGTAATTCTGTAAATCGTCGTAGTTATTACGTATTCCCTTGCTGTCTGTGTATATTTTCCATTGATCCGGTTTAACTTTGGATTTATCAACAACCATGACGTAGTTGTTGCCGGTCTGGCTCTTCATGAGACCTAAAAAGTGGTTCAGTTCCTCCCCGAATTCTACATCTCCGACAATGGTACCCGAATTATCTGACAGGGGAGATACAACTCTTAAGGCAAAGCCGCTGTTTCCCAGATCAATTCCATATCCCCAGTCTTTGGTCTCTCTTGCCACGCGATTTGCTGTCCTGGTTACCGGATCTCCAAATTTCAGGGGGTTGTGAACCCTGGCAAACACGGTCAGATTGGCTGTATTGTTTGGCTCATATATATTAATCTGGTAAACGCTCTGCCCTAGTGCTTTGGACTTGTTAAAGGTTGGCTGCAGCGTCTTAATCAGAGTATCCCGCTCACCGCTCAAAAATAACTGCCTCGCGTCCTTATTTGCCAGGAAATTATTGATACCCATCTTAAGCATCTTGACATCATCCTGCTGCAGGTTCTCGAATGTATTTTTTGACTTCATTATCCCGTCAAGAGTAATCTTCCGCAGATTTGC
>JBAXTR010000195.1:0-4445 GCA_037130095.1 Methanomicrobiales archaeon | reverse complement strand
TCTTTCTCAAGTATGCGGATTTCAAATTCGCAAAGGTTGTATCCGATGTTTCTGCTACCTATACCACGTCAGGCAGGCGTTCTCCTTCAAAAGCAGATTTCCAGGCACGGATCGGCCTCTTCATCCCCGATAAAGCCCGGTTCTCATATCTAAAATCACTGCCTGAGGGAACTGATATCGGGAAGGCACTCAACGAGGCAATGAAGGCGATTGAGGATGACAACGAGGACCTGAGGGGTGTCCTGCCGAAGAACTACCAGAGGATTGAAAACAAGACCCTGTATGAACTGATCAGAATCCTCTCCTCAATCCCGGACGACCTCGAAGGTGACTCGTTCGGTAAAATCTATGAATATTTCCTTGGCAATTTCGCGATGAAAGAGGGACAGAAGGGCGGGGAATTTTTCACTCCGACCAGCCTCGTCCAGCTCATCGTGCATGTGATCGAACCATACCACGGAAAGATCTATGATCCCGCCTGCGGTTCGGGTGGCATGTTCGTCCAGAGTGCCCGGTTCGTCAAGCGCCACCAGAAAAACCCTGCATCCGAGATCTCGGTGTATGGGCAGGAAAAAGGCGAGACCACGCTCCAGCTCTGCAAGATGAACCTCGCAGTTCACGGCCTTTCCGGGGACATCAAAGAAGGAAACACCTACTACGAGGACATCCATAAAAGCCCGGATAAATTTGATTTTGTGATGGCAAATCCACCCTTCAATGTATCAGGCATTGACAAGGAACGGATCAGGGATGACCCGAGGTTCCGGCTTGGCATCCCATCGACGGACAACGGGAACTACCTCTGGATCCAGATCTTCTACCACGCCCTCAACGAACATGGACGGGCAGGGTTTGTGATGGCGAACTCGGCCGCTGATGCCCGTGGAGCCGAACTTGAAATCCGGAAGAAACTGCTCCAGTCCGGGGCCGTGGACGTGATGATCAGCATCGGCCCGAACTTCTTCTACACAGTCACACTCCCCTGCACACTCTGGTTCTTTGACAGGGCAAAGCCTGGGACTGAAAGGAAAGGTACCGTGCTCTTCATTGATGCCCGGAATACGTTCCACCAGTTAGACCGTGCCCACAGGGACTTCCTCCCTGAACAGTGCGAATTCCTGGCAAATATTGTGCGACTCTACCGGGGACATGTTCCCGAATTCACCTGCGGGAGTGAGGCAGCGATTAAAGAGAAATTCCCTGCGGGTTCGTATGCAAATATTCCCGGTCTCTGCAAGGTCGCGACCATTGAAGAGATCGAGGCACAGGGATGGAGCCTGAACCCGGGACGTTATGTGGGGGTTACCGAACGGGACGACGATGACGGGGATTTCTACGAGCGGCTGGAAGAGCTGAACGAGGAGCTGGAACGGCTTAATGCGGAGGCCCGGGTGCTGGAAGAACGGATTGGAGAGAATGTGGGGAAGATCCTTGACCGGGCATAATCCATGTAGAGCCTGGACAATTCCAGTACCGGAAGCAACTATTCGGAAATTCCGAATAGTGCAACCTGGAGGGATCGTATGAGACCCGATATCATCCAGCGCCTGCACAAAAACTTTGAAGAGTCTGTTAATCTTCAAAACGGGGTGGAGTTCTGGTTTGCCCGTGATTTGCAGGCACTTCTTGGATATAATGAGTGGCGGAATTTCCAGAACGTAATCGAAAAAGCAAAAGAATCGTGTAAAAACTCAAACCTCACAATTTCAGACCATTTTGTTGACGTCAACAAAATGGTGGCTATAGGGTCAGGGGCTGATCGGCGTATTGAAGATAGTAAACTTACCCGGTACGCCTGTTATCTCATCGCCCAGAATGGGGATCCCCGGAAAGAAGAGATCGCGTTTGCCCAGAGTTACTTTGCAGTTCAGACACGGAAGCAGGAGATCATCGAAGAACACATTCGTCTTGCTGAGCGACTAAAGGCTCGGGAACAGTTGAAAGATTCAGAAACAGCGTTATCGCGAAACATTTACGAACGGGGGGTTGATGATTCCGGGTTTGGCCGTATACGAAGTAAAGGAGATATGGCCCTGTTCGGAGGGCATACCACACTTGCGATGAAAGAGCGACTGGATATTCCAGAGAACCGACCCCTTGCGGACTTTCTGCCGGCTGTCACGATTACTGCAAAAAATCTCGCGACGGAGATCACGAATTTTAATGTTGTCAAAGACAATCTGCATGGAGAAGAGCCTATTACGGGTGAACACGTCCAGAACAACCAGGATGTTCGTGAGCTCTTATTGAAACGTGGTATTAAGCCTGAAGAACTTCCACCTGAAGAAGACCTGAAAAAACTTGAGCGGAGAGTTAAATCGCAGGCGAAACATCTCCCAAAGCGTTCTGGAAGGATATCTGGCGAGGATAGTACAGAAGAACATGAGGCTCCGCATGAGTGAGTCTCTACGGTTTCCGGCAACTACCTGGAAATTCCAGGTAGTTCCCCGCGAAGTGCCGGGGCAGCCCAATATGGAGGCAGGGGTGCTGGAGGAAAGGATTGGGGAGAATGTCATGCATATTCTAGAAGGCTAATATATGGCGACACGGTCAACATGGCCCCTGGTTCACTTCGGAGAAATTGCGGAATTTCGTAATGGCTTAAATTTCACTAAAGAGAATTTCGGGAAGGGTATCAAGGTAATCGGAGTTAGTGATTTTCAGGATTACATCATTCCCAGATATGATGAATTGGTGGAAATTAACCCCGAAGGCGTAGTCAAGAACGAAGATTTCCTAAAAGAGGGGGATATACTGTTTGTTCGGTCAAATGGGAATCGAAATCTCATAGGCCGAAATCTTTTCCTCAAATGTGTAAGAGAGCGGATTGCACATTCTGCATTTACAATACGGGCAAGATTAATTTCGAAAAACGCTGATCCTAGGTTTTATGCTTACCTTTTCCGAAGCTCTCTGATTCGAGAGACAATGAGTGCACAAGGGAGTGGGACAAATATCAACAACCTTAATCAACGAATTTTGAGCGACATGGAGGTACCAATCCCCCCTTTTCAAACCCAGCAAAAAATCGCCGCTATCCTCTCTGCCTACGACGACCTCATTGAGAACAACACCCGCCGCATCAAAATCCTCGAAGAAATGGCGCAGGATATCTATCGCGAGTGGTTCGTGCACTTCCGCTTCCCAGGGCATGAGGGCGTGCGGATGGTGGAGTCGGAACTTGGGCTGGTGCCGGAGGGATGGGAAATATTACCCCTGAAAAATATCGCAGAAATAAATTCTGAAAGCGTAAAACGGAATCAAGAACCTAAAGAAATTGGATATATCGATATAGCTTCAGTATCAACAGGCAGAATTGACAATATTAATTGGATGAAATTTTCTGATGCGCCAGGAAGGGCACGGCGTATAGTTCATCATGGAGATATTATATGGTCGATGGTGAGACCGAATCGAAAATCCTATTGTTTAATTATAGAACCTGACCCTAACACAATAGTATCAACTGGATTCGCGGTTATTCGATGTAAAAAAATTCCCTATACGTTTTTATATCATTCTTTAACCAAAAATGACTTTGTTAGTTATCTGACAAATAACGCGACGGGTGCAGCTTATCCGGCTGTTAAAACAGAGGATTTTGAAAACGCAAAAATAGTTTTTCCCTCAAACATTTTACTTGAACAATTCCACAAGATAATTGAGCCATTTTATTCAGTGATCCAAAATTTATCAATGAAAAACACCAACCTCCGCCGTTCCCGCGACCTCCTACTCCCCAAACTCATTAGAGGAGAGATTGACGTGAGCGACATGGATATCCAAATTCACACTTAAATCGAGCATTTAAAAAACTTTAAATTCTCTTAATTGCCTTCTGGTAGATTATTTTCAATTTCTTTAACTCCAACTTCGATACTTCCATCATCTATAGGAATAACCAATATGTCATCTTCAGGGTTTATTGTCGCAGGCTTGATCGCCCAAGGTTTTCCTGAGTCTGAATGGATTATAATCACCTTATCTCCAACACTTGCCGGTTGAGTTAACAATTTTAGTGTTTTACCCTCGTGATCGATAAAACCGGATTCATTTATTTTTACATTTAGTCTATCGAATGCGATAATTTTTCTTGAAACAGGATATCCAAGATTCTTAATACCATCAGCGATTTTGTTAAAAATTGTCAGTTTTTTCCCTGTTCTCTCATGATACTCAAAAGATAAATAAGTTTTATGATCTAAAAATCCTCTAGTATCACGAGATATTAAAATTAAGTCCTCTTCAACAGTTAATAGGGATTCCCAAATAATTTCATCTCCAATAGAATTCCCACTACTAAAGGGAGGATTGCCTATTGATTTCCTTAATTTTGCTTTCGTAATTACCGAATCCGAATTTTTTATTTTGATCACACTTTCATCATTGTACAGTGCGATAATTTCTGAGAAGATAGGATCTTTTTCTGGATTCGGGATTATATC
>JBAXTR010000194.1:0-4457 GCA_037130095.1 Methanomicrobiales archaeon | reverse complement strand
CTCTTGGATACCTGCTGGCAACCGGTACAATCATTCCTTCAGTAATCTTTCTGGTTGTCATAGTAATCCTGATTACCGGGGCTGGAAATACGATTAACGACTATTTTGACCTTTCTATAGACCGGGTCAACCGGCCAGACCGGCCACTTCCTTCCGGGACCGTTACCATACCGGGTGCCCTGTTTTTCGCCTCTATCCTGTTTGTTGCAGGGATCCTGCTAAGTTTTTTTACCAATCCATATTGTGTTTTTTTTGCGGTCTTCAACTCCGTCTTACTCATCGCGTATGCAAAAACGTTGAAAAGTACCCCTTTTCTTGGTAATCTCTCGGTTGCCTATCTCGCGGGGAGTATTTTTCTCTTTGGCGGGGCGTTCGCTGGTATCTCCGGTATTATCAATAACTCGGTGATCGCAATGATCACTATCTTTGCAATGCTTGCGAGGGAGCTTCTCAAGGATGCGGAAGATCTGCCCGGGGATATCGCTGCGGGAGCAAAAACATTTCCTGTATTGTATGGAGTTCGTCTTACCGCAAGTATATCGATTATTTTTACCATTTTGGCGGTAATTGTAAGTTTTCTTCCGTATTACCGGTGGGGTGCGTGGTACCTGGCAGGCATCATTCCGGTAGATTTCATCATTTTTTATAGCACATTGCGGGCATCAGGTTGCAGGAACCCGGAATGTATAAAAAAAAGTCGTGCAACAAATTACCTGAAATATGGGATGTTTGCCTCGCTGATCGTGTTTGCACTGGCAGCACTTTTTCTCGTGTGATTTTTTAAAAAACCGGGGTTATTAGTATGAAATGAAAAACACCTGATTGCTGGGGAAAACCAGGGCGGCTTAAAAAGGAATCAGAACTGCTCGAGTGTGTGGAACCAGGGGGACACTTTTACTTCATCAGGCACTGATGCAGGATCGATACCAATAAGCGCCACACCAAAGACATCATCCCAGTTCACTGAAGTTTCTACACATCCTTCCCGCTCCGTCACCACGCCGAGAGCAATAAGGCCAAGCTTATCTGACATATCCAGGCCCTCCTTAACCTCGGAGAGACACCCGACACCGATGATCGCCTTCGGGCGGTACTTCTTCACCATACGCTTGATAAACGAGGACCCCGGCACAATGAAGAGTCGGTACCCAAGCAGTTCAAGCAGCCTGATAGCATCGGTAACTGAACATTGTCCACATTTAACGCACTTTAATCCCTCAGGTGTCAGGTTTGCAGGGCATTTTGCAGACCTCAAACATTGAGGAAAGAATATTGCACGTTCACCCACAGGGATGCCCTGAAAAGCTTTCCTGCTCATCGTGTTGTGGACCCTGATGAAAAACGTCATCATTTCCTTATCTTCAAGACCGAAAAGGCTGAATAATGCTTTCGAGAGCCCTTCGACAAGCACGAGCCCTGCTTTTAAGAAACCCGGAAAAAATAATTTTCCTTTCCTTATTGAATAGAATGTAAGGGCAACAAGAAACAGCGCAAGGAAAAATAACCCGATGAGGACAATGACCGTAATCTCTCCAATAATAAATATCACGCTTGAAAGAAGCGAATAGTCAATAGTTTCAGGATTAAAAGCTTGAAATCTGATCACCCTGGCGATATATCTTCTGATGATTCCCTGGCCTTATGAATATCATATGGTGCGGAAAGGATACCATTTTCAGTGATTATCGCGCTTACCAGTGCCAATGGTGTTGCGTCGAACCCTGGATTTTTTACCGGTACTCCCCCCGGGATTGTAACCCTGCCGGAAAATGATGCAACCTCCTCCCTTCCACGTTCCTCGATGATAATATCCTGTTCCGTATTAGTAAAGTCAAACGTGGAAACAGGTGCTGCAACATACAACGGAATACAGTGGTGTTTTGCGCACACTGCATGCATATACGTGCCGATTTTGTTGAATACGACATCACTTGTAATCCGGTCAGCACCGACAATAACGCTATCAATTTCACGTTTACGCATTAAGGTGGCTGCCATGGAGTCGGTAATCACTGTTACATTGATGTGATCACGGTCCAGTTCCCAAGCGGTTAGACGTGCCCCCTGGAACAGGGGCCTCGTCTCACATGCGACTACCTTAACATCTTTCCCCGCTTCAACTGCCGAGCGGATAACTCCCAGTGCAGTACCCCACTCGCTGCAGGCGAGTGCACCTGCATTACAATGTGTAAGTACAGTACAGCAGTCCGGTAACAACATCGCACCTTGTTGTCCAATCTTCCGGCAGATGATTGCATCTTCACGGGCAACCGTGAGTGCTTCAGCGAGCGCCGTCTCTTTTGCTTCATGGACTGATGCTGCATTCCTCAGACTGCCAATGACCCGCTGTATCCCCCAGGAGAGGTTTACCGCGGTCGGTCGCGTTGATGAGAGCCATTCCGCATCGGTCTTAACCTGGTGAAAAAATTCTTCATATCCTGTCTCTTTGGATCTACGTGCGGCTAATGCGACCCCGAATGCACCCGCAACACCCAGAGCGGGGGCCCCGCGTATTGCCAGGGTTTTTATGGCAGTCCCAAGTCCTACTATGGTTGTGCACCTGGCAATCTCAAACGATTCCGGTAGTAACGTCTCGTCAATATAGGCAATGCTATCAGTATCCTCTTCATACCAAAGGGTTTTTAGTTGTTCCATTGTCTGCTAGTCCCGCGTTAAGCCGATAAAGGAACGCATTGCCGCAGCGCCCGCAACTGCCACGCAGTCCGGTATATCTTTTGGGGCAATTGCTGTCCCGGCGATATAGATGCCCGGTTGGTTGGTCTCGATGATACCCAATTTTTCATCCAGTGACTTAAAGAAGCCTGATGCATCACGTGATATTCCTAATTTTTGTGCAATTTCCCCGGCCTGTGAAGAGGGACTGATTCCAACTGCCAGGACGACCAGTTCCGGTTTTAAATCTTTAATTTCTCCTGTTTCACTGTCTTCGACAACAAGCGACATAGCCCCTTTATCTCCACCAATCTCACCCGGTATGCCACGAAGGAATTTTACCCCTGTCAATTCAGCACGTTCACGAAATTCCTCATAACCCTTGCCATATGCCCTGATATCCATATAACATATTGTCACATCAGTATCCTGGGATTTCTCCTTGAGGAGGATTGCATTTTTAATTGATGCCATGCAGCAGACGCATGAACACCATGGCCGGTTAATTGACATATCTCTTGACCCGACACACTGGATGAACACCACGCTTTTTGGTTTTTTCCCGTCGGATATACGCCTAACCTGCCCGCCTGTCGGGCCACTTGCATTTATCATCCGCTCGAATTCAAGTGTTGTAATAACATCCGGAAATTCCAGGTACCGGAGCTGTTTCTTTACACCCGGGTCAAAGACCGAATACCCTGTAGCAACAATAATGCTCCCTGCATTGAGTTCTATGAAGACCGGGTCATCTTTTTTCTTCACGGCGTCCAATAGACAGGCATCATAACAGAGGCCGCATTCCACGCAGTGAACCTGATCTTTCACGACGATATCTGGCACACACTGCGGATTTGGTTTATAGATTGCCTTCCTTGTTCCTAAACCCGCATCAAACTCGTTGTATACTTCCACAGGGCAGACCTGGATACAGTCACCACATCCATTACAAAGGTCTTCATGAATATACCTGGGATTTTTCCTGATTACTACCCTGAAATTCCCGGCTTCTCCATCAACATGATCAACTTCAGAACACGTGTAGACCCTTATATTCGGGTGCCTGATTACGTCCACCATTTTTGGGGATAGGATACACATAGAGCAGTCGTTCGTTGGAAAAGTCTTGTCCAGCTGGGACATGTGGCCGCCGATTGATGGCTGTCGCTCAATAAGGTGCACGATGATATCGTGATTCGCAAGGTCAAGGGATGCCTGGATACCAGTCACTCCCCCCCCGATAACGATCACTTCACGCATTCCTGTACCTCTGGGCAAGCTCCATGTAACTTTCTGCGTTGTTCACAATGCCCTGTTTTTGCTCTGGTGTCGTTGGCTTGATCACTTTTCCCGGTACACCAAGTACAAGAGAGCCCGGGGGGATGTCTGCGCCTTCGGTTACTACCGTGCCAGCACCAAGAATAGAATCTTCACCAACAACAGCACCGTTCAGGACTATTGCCCCCATACCGACAAGAACGCGGTCACGAATCCGGCAACCGTGGAGTATCGCTCCATGACCGATAGAGACCTGGTTACCAATATGGACTGGATATCCCTTGCTTGTATGAATAACCGCATTGTCCTGGACGTTTGAAGACTCACCGATGAAAATATCATCTTTATCAGCCCTTACGACAGCACCGAACCAGATGCTTACGTTTTCCTTGAGTTTTACGGAGCCGAGGACCGTTGCATTAGGTGCAATAAAATCTGCAGGACCGGTGCTTTTATCCATACTCATAATACTATAGCAGTTTAACGATTCAAGCGAATGAAGGTTA
>JBAXTR010000193.1:0-4483 GCA_037130095.1 Methanomicrobiales archaeon | reverse complement strand
ATGGGGATAAGCTGGCCCTGGATCTTTTCAAAGAAGGAGGTCCTGCTATTAACTTCCATGCCCTTCCCACTCCCCATAATTATCGTAATAACGGGTTCAGGCCCGAAATGCCGTATCCGGAAGAGTTCTGCCTCACCTTCCTCGATCGTGAGGATATGGATTACATCATATACGGATGCCTTTACAGCACGGTCTATCCGCTCAAGGTCGCTCTTCCTCCACAACCTGATGACAGAAATTTCGTAGCCGGTTTCGATATTGAGAGTATGGTAGAATCCCTGGTCAGTTCCGTGTTCGATTAACCCGGTCACCCGGAGACGGTTTGCATAATGGTGGAATTCAACCTTCTCTACCCTTAACCCAAGCCTGACAGGCCTTTTCTCTACTTTCTCCGGGCGAAGCTTATCTGTTGATGAATCTGCCGTCCTTAACGTAGTCGCAAACACCAGGTCCCCCGGGGCGATCAGGTGACTTAGATGCCAGATATCATCAATATTTTCAGGAAATAGCCTGATTTCTCCGTAAGATTTCTGTAATTCGCCAAATTCAGCCTTCATAACCTGTCCGGAACCTGTTTCTTCATGGTATCCTATGATGTTTCCACAATATCAGAACCCCCGGGGGGGACGAATGCTGCCACTGCTTCGGTGTTGAGCGCTGCTTTATATGATTTCCATTCACCATCCGGAATTTTCTCACGGAGGATCCGCAGCACTTTTTTTGCCGTATCGTTTGGTTCATACGTACCGGGCTTCAGTTCTACAAGGTACTTTGCTCTCGCCAGAACAGTGCTAACCGGCCCACCGATAACGGCGACTTCCGGTTCGCTCTGAAATCCGATTGCTGTACCGAGGGGAACACTTTTTTCGTAATAGCGTTCACCGCGGATAATGAACGAACCCCGTGTCACGTATTCACCTGCTTCAGGTGTTTTGCTGACCTGGTCAGGCCGTACAAAATACACATCGGCACTGAAATGACCACTACGCCATGCCCCCGAGAACGAGGCGGCAAACTGTGCAACTTCGTCCATTCGGACTGTTTTACCTTTAACAATGACGATACTGGCACCATGAACGTCAGCGTGGACAAACGTATCACCCCCTTCCATGTATTTCTTCACGAGTTCTTCATTCTGACCGGCATCCCGCCCCCCAATGACAAGTACACCATCCGTAGTATAGAACCAGCGGAACCGGTGGAACCATTTCTTTTTAAGTACCGGTGCATGGTGTTTTGAAACAGCCATTTTTGGGAGAGGTCGGTCCATCGCGGTCTTCGCACCGGATATTTTCTTTTTATATTTTTTGACCTGTGCAAAATACCGCCCGAGATTGACCTCGATATTATCATGGACAAAAATGGTTACCGTCTCGCCTAAGTCCAGGTCAACAGACGCATCTTCAGGGTGAACAGCCATAATTTTTTCGCCGGGTCCCGATTTATTGTCTTTTAAGATTTGTTCAATCTCCTGCCATGAATATTTTTTACTTGCTGTATCAAGTGAAACTATCACTTCGGCGACCAGGGAATAGTTTTCGTATATTGCCGCAACAATTTTTTCCAGTCTTATTACCTTGTTCTGGAATTTCTTTACTGATTCAAGTTGTTGTTTCCGGATTACTTCTTCCTTCGTGAGTCTCTTCTTCTCTTTTTTCTCACCTTTCGAGAGTTTCACTTCAGGGGAATAAAATGCATTCAGTGCCTCGTTGAATGACGGGTACCGTTTCAGGTCCCCGGTTTCCGTCGTAATGAACGGAATGCAGGTATTACCTGAAATTACCGGATCGCGGCCTGTTTCTGCCCTATTAAGCAGTGCTAATACCGCATTACGGATTTTTACCGGGTCGACAGATCCCGGAGGCGCATGCTTGTCTGTACCGGTTTCCCTGCAGATATATTCCGCATATGAGCCGCCGAGAAGGCATCCGACAGCTAATGCCTTTACGATATCACGGGTATCTTCCTGTAAGAACGATGAAAAATTAGTCTCATCGAAAAGTGTCGGGTCAAGAGGTAACAGGTATGGTACGCCGGGAATTACGTCCCGGTCTTTAAACCGGTGGTGCCAGAGCGGTTTGATAATTGTAAGATTTTCATCAGCGAATACCACGTTTCCTGCATCAAAGAGCTCGACCAGGATATGATATGTCGTATCCGCTTTCCCGATATCGAAGATAATAATACGTGAAAGCCCCTGTTGCCTGATATCGAGGATTTTTCCACCGGTCAGATGTTTCCGGAGCAGCATTGGGAATTGTGGCGGTATTTTTGGAGTGTCCGGGAACGAACTTGCAAGGTGAAGGCGTCGTCCCGGTTCGATTATGAGCTGGTATTTTTTATGTTCTTCTCCATTCAGACGGATCCCCAGCGTTTTCCCGTCAAACTGGTAGACTTTATTGATCCAGAGTGGCAGGAGACTTTTCAACTCGGTGGCTACAGCCCTTACATCTATGCCACTCATTCCTGCGCTTGTTGCCATAGCACTACCTGATTTCCATCTCTATAGACACGGTATTCCGTCCCCCAGGAAGACGGGTACCAGGCTATTTTCAATGTCCTAACTTTCACACGGGATTTGAAAACCCCTGGACTGAATTTTCCATTCAGGTTTTATATATATCTCAACTGTTACTAGGTTTAAAATTGCCTGAACAAGGGGTGAGGTATTAAATAGTTTTCTTAACTGCACCCTGCCATTTTTCTACAATAAAATGGCCTGATTTTCTACCCGGTAGATCACTATTATAAATACATCTATACAATTATAATGAGAATTCAGCAGTATAAAGTCAACATTTACTGTGATAACCCCATGTAAGAACGGTGAAACCGTGCGGGGTACCAGATACCAGATAATACCGGGGCCGGTTTTATCGGGGTTCTCTCTATAGTAATAAAAAATAAAGGTGCCGTAATGACCGAGGAAACAGCGATAGAAGAGCAGGTAATACCAAAGAAAAAGCTCACTGCAGAAGAAAAGCAGGTGCAGCATATTAACCGCATAAAAAAGACAGCTATTGCCTGTTTTCTTGGGATTATCACTGGGGTTATCTCGTTCATAATTGTCCCCGGGACCAGCCTTTCAGGGTTTAATAATTATACCATGCTTGCATTGTTCCTGATGCTGGCCGGCGTGGTAGTACAGCGTCATATTTTTATACTCATGAAAATCAATACCCCGAAAATGGGTAACAAAGACTGGGTATACCAGGGGTTCATGACATTCGCCTTCTGGTATATTTCCTGGAGTATTCTCTTATCCACGGTGCACGGGTGATACGGTCATGCGTATAGCCGTAGTCCACCGTGACCGTTGTCACTCGAAAAAATGTGGGACCGAGTGCATATTATATTGTCCCCGGGTAAGAACCGGGGATGAGACGGTCCTCATCGGAGAGGACGAAAAAGCAGTCATTTCTGAAGAGCTCTGCGTTGGATGCGGGATTTGTATTAAAAAATGCCCGTTTGATGCGATCGATATTGTCAGTCTTCCCGAGGAACTGGAACACCCGACCCACCGTTACGGTGCTAATGGATTTTCGCTGTATGGTCTTCCTATTCCGGTTGAAGGGAAAGTTACCGGGATACTTGGTGCAAACGGAATTGGTAAAAGTACCGCGGTCAAGATACTTTCAGGCCAGTTACGTCCAAACCTGGGAGAAACCGAACGTGAATTCCTCTGGGAAGAAATCCTGAAAAAATATACAGGGACTGAATTTTTTGAATACCTGCATAAGGTGTCCAAAGGCGCACTTAAGGTAGCAGTGAAACCTCAATATATCGACTATATCCCGAAGGTATTCAAGGGAACCGTCGATGAACTCCTCCGGAAAACAGATGAACGGGGGATGCTCGATGCGTATATCGATGCCCTGTCACTCCGGGGAATTCTCGATCATGATATTTCCACCTTATCCGGCGGTGAACTCCAGCGGGTTGCCGCTGCTGCATGTTTATCCCGCGATGCCGAATTCTATTTCCTTGATGAGATCACCCCGTTTCTCGATATTCACCAGCGGATGGCAGTTGCAAAACTGATCAGGGACCTTGCAGTTATCCGCCCTATTATGATTGTTGAACATGACCTTGCTATCCTTGATATGCTTGCAGATACGGTCCATATTGCCTATGGGAAACCGGCTGTGTTCGGGATTATCACCCAGCCCAAGGGTGTACGGGTAGGGATCAACCAGTACCTGGCCGGGTACCTGAACGAAGAGAATGTACGTTTCCGGGACACGCAGGTCGTCTTTGAGAAAAGGGCCCATACAAAGGAGTCTGATCGGGAGATTCTTCTCCAGATACCAGTAATGAGCAAGACATACGAGGCATTCTCACTCAATGTGTCAGAAGGTGAAATTAAAGCAGGGGAGGTTCTCGGGGTAGTTGGTGCAAACGGAATAGGTAAAAGTACCCTTGCCAAATTGCTTGCCGGCGTTGAATCTCCTGATAGTGGCCAGATGGACTCAAAACTCAGGAT
>JBAXTR010000192.1:0-4513 GCA_037130095.1 Methanomicrobiales archaeon | reverse complement strand
CTGCACCCCTGCGGCATTCAGCAGGGTGGCTGAACAGCTTGGCGATGATGTGGTCTATGAAATTGATGCCCACTGTCGCCAGCTTCCTATGGTAGAGGTTGGATCAGGAGAATATTACCTTAAAAATCCCAATCAGCTTGCTGAAACGGTAAAAACGCTAAAAAAGTCAGGTGTGACGGTTTCTGTTAAAATCCGGGCAGGTGTGGCCGGTGACGACCGCGCGCTTGCACGGCTCCTGTGGAAGGCCGGGGCAGATATTCTCCACATCGACCTGATGGATTTTGGGTACCAGAAACTGAAGCAAATCCGGAACAGTTGTCCAGTCCTTTTGATTGCCAACAATTCACTGAACACGTTTGACCGCGTGAAGGACATGTTTGCACACGGTGCAGACCTTGTTTCGCTGGCAAGAAAATCAGATGAACGGACACTATCAGGGCTTGATGCCGCAATTACAAGGTATACCGATGAGCAAGGGTGGTATAACGCACCAAAACAGCTCTGTCGTGGTGGGGATATCAGGGCGCTCACATTCTGCTGCATGCCCGTGAAAAGCTGCCCGTTAATCCCCACTCTCGAAAGTCTTGGGGTAAAACGGGATGAATATATCCGCATGAAGGAGGAATCTGTCCGGGGTACCCCGCTGGAAGGAGGAAAAAATACCTGTTTTGGAAGCCTCGCATGGTGCTGTAAGAACTCATCCCCCTGTATGTTCCGTGATGTTACGATCAAGCAGACCGGAATTTCCAGCAAGGAATATATGCGGTTAAAACGTCAGCTTTCTGAAAAGATAATTCACCATATTTATTATGACAGGGTCAGGGATGACGCCTGCTGAGCAGGCACAGATGGCAATGATGCTTGAGGTCACCGCATATCCCAAACCAGGGAACGTTGACCGCTGCCATGATTACCCGAGCACAAGCCTCGAGCATTTTCTTGCATCTCTTATTCTTTCACGCCCTTCACTTGAACAGGCGATGGAATCCGGTGCCGCGATGGGTAAAATCATTCATGATGCAGTCACCCGGACCAATGTACACTCGGGTGGCAATACCCATTTTGGGGCGTTTCTTCTCCTTATACCCCTCATTATGGGTGGAGATATTCCTGGTGCAGTAAAAGTAACCCGTTCTACCACGGTTGAAGATGCCGTAGAATTTTACAGGGCTTTTGGGATGACCCAGGTGCGAGTACTATCGTCAGATACTATTGACGTGAATGATCCTGCCGCACCTGATATTATCCGGAAACAGAATTTGACCCTGTACGATATTATGAACCATTCATCTGCAAATGACATGATTGCAAGGGAATGGATTAATGGTTTTAAAAAAATCAGGGTCGGGGCCGACCTTCTGAAAAAGAACGGGAGTGGAAGAAACTCCATTGTGCTTACATTTTTAGACCTCCTCGCTGACGAACCTGATTCATTTATTGTGAAAAAACATGGTCTCGATGTAGCAGAAAAAACCATGGAGAAAGCCCGTGAGGTGCGAAACGGTTCACAGAACCTCGCTATTTTTGATAGAGCCTGCATTGATGCCGGGATTAACCCGGGCTCCACTGCTGATATCCTCATAGGGGCACTCTATGTTGCATTGGGAGAAGGGTGGCAATGGGACTCCTGAACGAAGGAATTAACGAAGTAATTGCGACCACGCACCAGAATGCCGCCCCGATGGGAATTATTTTAAGGAATGATAAGCTCCGCATGGTACTTTTTCATGGAACCCATACGGCAGAGCGGATTGTTACAGGAGGATGGGTTGTTGCAAATTTTATTTTCGACCCTCTATTGTATGTAACCACAGCCTTCGATGATCTTCCACCTGAGGCATTTATAGAGGAAAATGCCGGGGAATTCACGGTAGAACGACTATGTGCCTGCGAAGCATGGGGTGCATACAAAACAAAAGTCGAACGGACGACCCGGCAAAACCTGCTTATCTCGCTCGTGCCCCTCCGCGAAGAGATCGGAAACCTTGCGCTGCACCCGGTAAACCGGGGCTTTAACAGTATCATCGATGCTACCGTTCATGGGACACGATACAAAGTGACCCGGGACAAAGGGTTACTGGATTTAATTGAGTACCATGCCGGAATCATAAAAAAGTGCGGGGGGCACCGGGAATCAGAGGCTCTTGCACTTCTTTTTGATTATATAGACTATCCGTGAGTGCTCAATGATATAATCAAACGATTATCTGTTGATTTTACTGTAAATACCGTAAAAATTGGTGTTTTTCAGCAGACGCGGGGTACCGGGTCGCCGATTGGTGGTTCTATAAACCGTTCTCCTCCGATTGGCGTCTCCATGATTACTCCCGACCCTTTCGAGACGATCCCTACAATTGCAGCATCCCTGCCATATTTATGGGACTGTAGCGCGGCAAGAATCGCATCCGCATCTGCTTCCGGCACACCCATGACGACCTTACCTTCGTTTGCGACTTCAAGAGGATCGATACCCAGCATACCTGCTGCGCTACGGACGCTTTTCCGGAGGGGTAAGGATTCTTCGAATATCCGTACCCCGATACCGGATTTTCTCGCCATTTCATTGATAGCACTGGCAAATCCACCCCGTGTCGGATCTTTCATCGCGTGGATACACCCCGCCCCCAGTGCTTCTTTTACCAGTCCCCATACCGGGGCGACATCGGATCGGATCTGCTCCCCGAGGTCAAACCCTTCGCGGTGGGCTAATATTGCTATGCCGTGATCTCCGAGCGTCCCACTTACAATAATCCTGTCACCGGGCTCAAGGCCGTTATCACGTACAATTCTCTCCGCAACACCGATCCCAGAGGTGTTGATCATAATTCCATCGAGTGCACCCCGCTCCATCACCTTGGTATCACCGGTAACAAGGTTCGCACCTGCTTCACCCAGGGTTTCGTCCATTGAAGCAACGATACGTTCGAGGTCACTGATCTCGAACCCTTCTTCGATAACCATTCCACAGGAGAGGGCTATAGGACACCCCCCCATCATAGCAAGGTCATTTACCGTTCCGGCAATCGCTATCCGACCGATGTCCCCCCCAGGGAAAAAGATCGGGCGTACGATATGCGAATCGGTCGTGAACACGATATTCATTCCTCCAATTGGAAGTACTGCGCCATCGTCAAGGGCTTCAAGTCCGATACCCCCGGCATTGTTATGCTTAATCTTTGTAAGGACGCGAAGTAGTTCACTCATCACTTCGCCCCCCGCACCATGCATCATATTGACTTTCATCGATCAGTCAACCTCTACTTCTATATTTGAAACAAGGACCTCTTTTCCTCTGACAAGTTCGGGTAACGCCCCACATAACGGACAGACATAGAGTGTCGTCCCTTCATATCCACAGGAGCACCGTACCTCCGGGGTGATAGTATGGGTCTCCAGAGTTACACCCTTGAAAAGAGGGTCTTCTTCTGCAATCGCATGGAACAGGAACTCTACCTGGTCAGGATTAACCATGGCCATCTCACCGATGTCGATATAAATCCGTTTCACCAGGATCGCCTTATTTTCGAGTGCCGCTTTCCGTGCCGTTGCATAGATATCATATGCAATACTGTATTCATGCATCCGGAAATACTCCTGCTGTATCCTTAGTTATATTGCCATTCTGTAGTGATAAAGACGGGACTCTCGTCGCGGAAATCTCCGGGTTGCAGGTTCTGAATTACCACAACCTGTCCGTTTATTCAAATACCATCGCAGGTAAATATGACTGTACTTCCATGTTTCCGGGTCTCCCTGATTTTTTCATACATATTGATAAGACCCTTCCCCTGATGACTGAAGTGTATGGTCTGTGGGTTTATTGCATATTTTTTATCCTCATTCTTTTTGAGACGGGTGTAATTATTACCCCGTTCCTACCGGGAGACTCGTTATTATTTGTTGCAGGTATGGTAGCATCGCAGGGAAGTCTCGATATTGTGTGGCTGGTCTTAACGTTTTTTATTGCCGGTGTAGCCGGAGATACCTTAAACTACTGGATAGGCAACCATATCGGCCTCAGGGTTGTACAACAACGTTTCCCTGCCATTGTCCGGAAAAAATATATCAGTCGTACCTATGGGTTTTTTGAGCGTTATGGTGGGAAAACAATTTTTTTTGCCCGTTTTATCCCACTTCTACGGACGTTCGCTCCGTTCCTTGCGGGAGTGGTTACTATGAACTACCGGCGGTTTGTTTTTTTCAACGTAGCCGGGGCAATAGTATGGGCGATCCTCTTAACAATGGCAGGATACTATCTGGGGTCAATCCCGTTTATCAGGGATAACCTTTCCCTTTTTATCGTTTTGTTCATCATCCTGACCGTAGTGTCTATCCTGGTATTCGCGGCAGGGTTGATCAAAGCCATCAGGGAAGGCAACCCGGAATAACAGTTTGATCTAAAAAAAGGATGATGGGAGGTTATTCTGAGTATTAATGCAATAACCGCAAAAATATTAATTTATCCCATCTTCCGCAGGTCGGACCTCAAAAATAATAATTTTCATAAGGCTTC